>CANQKT010000048.1 GCA_947624525.1 uncultured Clostridia bacterium
TCTCCTGGGTTATTTTCATCTTCTCCCGGATTGTTCTCATCTTCTCCTGGGTTATTTTCATCTTCTCCTGGATTATTTTCATCTTCTCCTGGATTATTTTCATCTTCTCCCGGGTTATTTTCATCTTCTCCTGGATTGTTCTCATCTTCCTTTGAACTCCATGGTAATGAATCAACTACATCTAAACCTTCTATATTTTTAGTTGATGTTACCCAAAATCCTACTTCATCTTCTGCATACACTGAAATATATTTGCTCTTTTGTTCTTCAGTTATATCTATTCCTTCGCCTGCATCAAATGCTACTCCATCATTTTTAATAGTATCAGCCTCTACCTTATCATCTGATATTAAATATTTCATTGTTGAAATATTTCCCCTTGTACTAGTAGCATTAACATATACTTTACTATCGTTATCTTTTAATTTTAACATTTGTATTTCTATTTTATCATTTTCATCTTCTACTAAAACAGAAGCAATTGTTGTACATTTTGCGCTATTTTCTACATATACATAGTATTTTCCTCCATTATCAACTGTTTTACTTAAATTTACTTCTTTACTTGGTTCAAATTCCAATTTTTCACCAGAACTTTCAAATTCTTCTTTTGTTAACATTTTATTTGATTTAGCAAACCATATTTCTTCTATATTATATGTAGGATCTAATACATTGATTTTAATTGTTTTTCCTTCACAAGATAAATCCAGTTTAATTTCGTTAGCAATTTTTTTAGTACTTGAATATGCACATTTATAATTTATAGTTTCATCTGTCTCTCGTTTTGTTATACATAACACATTATATGTAACATTTTCTTCAAGACCTTCTTCTATTTTTAAAGAGTCATCAATTGTTGTCTTTTCATTATTTTCTGATTTTCCTAATGTATTTTCTTCTTTCGTAAACCATTCTTTCATTTTATCGATATATTCTTTACCTGTAATGCTATGAGCTTTCAGGTCTTCTGGTAAATCGCCTTTTGCCCAATACAAATCATAACTTGTGTAACCATCTGGTAACGTTCCAGTTATTGTCAACTTACTTTCACTCTCATCACACTGGATATCTCCTAAAAAAGAGTCACTCTCATCTGCTAATGTAAACATTGGTAATATCATATTAACTATTAAAATTATTACAATACTTATTGATATTATTGATGTATGCTTATATATTTCTTTATTTCTTAACATAACATCATCCCTCCTTTTTAATCACCTTACAAGATTATTATAACACATTTCTGTTCATTTTTCAATAGTTTTTGACTTTTATGGCTATATTATCTTCTTAATTCATTATCATATTCCATAATCAATTTTAAATCTTTATCATATTATGTAATTTTGAGATAAAATCAGGTTAACTACTTGCATAATTTGCTTCATTAATATTTGCTCCTATACTAGTGGCACTTCTAATAATTTCAGAGGCAAAAGTTAACGACTGTTCTAACAATGGATTTTCTTTCATAGAATTTAAATTTTCCTTTAGAATAAATTTTATATAAATTTATAAATATTATAGAAATTTGAATTTAATGAATAATGAAGATTAAATAATTAATAATGAATAATTCCAAATGTGCTTCTCTATAACTCAGAGATTATTCATTCTTCATTATTCACTATTCATTATTAAATGCGACCTGTTAAGGTCGCACATTTGGAGGCGACACCCGGATTCGAACCGGGGATCAGAGTTTTGCAGACTCGTGCCTTACCACTTGGCTATATCGCCATATAATTAAGTATATGATAAATATTGCAATTTAGTACCAAATATTTTTTAAATGGAGCAGGTAACGGGAATCGGACCCGTGACTAAACCTTGGCAAGGTCTCGTTTTACCACTAAACTATACCTGCAAATATTGAATTTTCAAAGATAGACCTCCATCTTAACAAAGACAATAATCTATCAACTAAGCTGTTCTTACATCACAATGACAATTCTTATGATAACAAAAAACAATAAAAAAGTCAAGAGCGAAAAAAATAAAATTTTAAATTCACATTGAAGTGTTATACTATGAATTTTTAAACAAAAAACTCATACTTATATCCATACACACTAATGCTTTAATATAATATTTGCCGTTAGCAATTATATTCGATAGTACAGAAAAATTTATATAAACTTTACTGTACTATCTTTTATTCTAAAACACCTGAAATTTTTCTTTAGAATTTCTACTTTCTTATCAAAAAAATTTACACATAATATTAATCTTCTGCTTTATTCAAATATTTAAATACAATTGCAGCTAAAGCAGATCCTACAAATGGGGCTACTATAAATACCCAAACTTGTTTTAAGGCCTCTCCACCTAAAAACAAAGCTGGAGCTAGACTTCTTGCTGGATTTACAGATGTTCCTGTTAAAGGAATACCAATAATATGTACAAATGTTAATGTTAATCCTATTACAATTCCTGCCACAGCACCTTTATTCTTATCTGATGTTACACCTAATATAGTATAAATAAATACAAATGTAAGAATTATTTCAACTAATATGGCACCTGCCAAACTCAAATTAACACTTGATGCTGCTTCATATCCATTTTGACCTAAAGATTCAACACCTAAATTTGTACCAGATAATATTGCATGCAAAATTCCAATTCCCGCAATTGCACCTAGACATTGTGCTACTACATATCCTATAAAATCCTTTATACTCATTTTTTTGTTTATTAACATTGCAAGTGACACTGCTGGGTTAATATGACATCCTGATATATTTCCAATTACATATGCCATAGCTACTATAGATAAACCAAATGCCATAGCAATTGTCAAAACACCCACTGTGCTTTCAACAAGTCCTGTTCCTGCAGTAGCCCCTTTTGTTACTACAGCTGTTCCACATCCAAATAATACTAGTACTAATGTACCAATAAATTCGCATACATACTTTTTCATAAAATACCTCCCTATTTTAATATAATTGTATTATATTTCTTTTATTTTTATGAGTCAATCCTAAAAATAAAAAATTTGCAATCCATTTTTAATTCCACATATATTTACATTTTCTCTAACTTATGATATACTTTCAAGTACATTTTTAATTTAAAATAATATAATAATATTGTATATAATTAACATTTTTTCCACTAATTATATGTTTATTTTTTATATAATATATTGTATAATGTTAATAGTAATAATAAATTATGCTAAGTTAGGAGGACGCCAATGAAATTTGAAAAACTTAATGAAAATAAAATTAGAATAACTTTAAATACTCAAGATTTAATTGAAAAGAACATAGATTTTCACTCATTCATGTCTAATTCTCAAGAATCACAAAATTTATTTTTAGCAATGCTTGATGAAGCTGAAAAAAAAGTAGGCTTTGTTACAAAGGATTATAAAATTAGAATCGAGGCATTAGCAATGTCTGATGGAAATTTCATCTTGACTATTACTAGATTTGGAAAAAATATTGATACAAATACCAAGACTTTAAATAACAAGAAATTGAAAATTAAGAGAAAGAATTTAGATATGACCTCAAAACAGTTAATTTATAAATTTGATACTTTTGATGACTTCTGTAATTTTTCTAATTTCATTTCAAAATTAGATAACTTTTATAGTATTGCCCAAAACATGACCCTATACTCATATCAAAATTCATATTATCTATGTTTTTCTAACATAAATATAGAACATAATAGCATAAAACAATTATATACCTTGATTACAGAGTTTGCTACATATGTTGATAATTCTGAAGTGTTTGGTAGAAAACTTACAGAATGTGGTAAAGTTGTTATAAAAAATAATGCAATTAAAACTTGCATAAAATTTTTTAGTCCAATAAAAAATTTTTAACATTAGCAACTTATAATATTTTTTATTAAATATAATATAAAAACACTCTTTAGATTTAATATTTGAAATCTAAAGAGTGTTTTATTATCCTGTTTATATACTATCTAATCTAATACAAATAATTCTGTGGATTTTGAGCTGTACCATTAACTCTTATTTCTAAATGTAAATGATTGCCTGTGGAATTTCCAGTACTACCAACCGCCGCGATTGTTTGACCTTGCGAAATAGAGGTTCCCACTGAAACATACAATTTGCTACAATGCGCATAATATGTCTGAACACCATTGGCATGTGTTATAATAAGCAAATTTCCATAGCTATAGTGATACCCTGCATATGTAACTGTTCCATTAGCTGCCGCCTTTATAGGTGTTCCATTTGGTGATGCTATATCTAGTCCTGTATGATAATATGAACCCTGATTACCAAATCTACAAGAGATTCTTCCATTAATTGGTTCAATTAATGAAATACCTAAATCGACTTTTTTTGACGTGTTGTTAACATTTTTTGAAGAACCAATTGCCCCATTACTTGATTTTATATTAGTCTTATTGTTGTTCGTCTTTACAACCACTGGCTTAGGCTTTTCTTCATATAATTCTGACACGCATGTATCTACATTAGCAAATTCAACTAAACTTGTATTGTATTTCTCTACTGTTGCAATTTTATCTATATTATTGCTATCTTTTTCTTTTAATTGATTAATAATACTTTGAGCCTCATCTTGAGTTGCAACATAATATTTCTCTTCACCATCAAGCATAATAGTATAATATTTATAATATGAAACCCCTGATTGTATTATTTTATTGTAAATTTCTTCATCATTTGTTACTACCTCTCTCTTCAATAAACACATTTCATACTGTGGCATACTTGATATTTGAACAAAAGCTATATTGTTTTCGCCATTTCCGTCAGTTACATAATCATTTATCTTAGCTTGCAAATCTCCCTTACTATTTGTATAACCTAAAAATTCTCCATTGTAGCTAACTGTATATGTAGGCTTATAAAAAATTAGAATAGCACCCACAATCAACACAGTAGCAATACTAACTAGTATGATAAGTTTTAGCCCAATACGTAAATGTATTATTCCTTTTTTTATCCTACTAATATTAAACACTCTCCTCTCTAGTTTCCTCTATTCTATCCTATTTTATCTTATAAATCAACAGCGAATTTCAAAAAATTACAATACAAGCTTATAAATGTTACAGTTCAGGTGGTGTTACAATTAGTATGTTAACACCACTTGAACTATAACATTTATAAGCTTGTAATCATTAAACATCTATAAAATGTATATAATTTATTGTAACTCATTTTTTACTGTTTGTATTTCAGTAACTGTCGCAGGTTGTGCTGGCTTATAATACCCTTTAGTTTGAGCAACTTTAAATAGTTCATATTGAAAACTTTCATCATTATTTCTAATTTGTTGAATTGTTTGTCTTAATTGCATATTTTCAGCTTCTGAAATGACGCCTTGATAAGTTGTTAATTCTGATTTTACACCATTTAGTATATCATTAACCATTGTTTTTTCGTCCATAGAGACACCTCCTATAAAATAATTTAAATTTTTAGAATAACCTTTTGATAATTAGTAATAAAGTACTTCCACTTTTACTATTGTAAATAACTTTTTATGTTTTACTGTAAATCTTAGTTATTTAAAAAAGACATTAATTTTTGCTTAGTGTTTAATGCATCTTGTGCTGATTTTGTAAAGATTTGTTTAATTTGTGGATCTACTGCTTGTGATGCATATGTGTTAAGTTTTTGATAAGATGTTTCATGTGCTCCAATTAAATGTCTTAAATTTTGAAGTTCTACTTGACTCAAATTAGCCATTATTATCATTCCTTTCCATTTATTTTATATTTAAATTATTTACAAAATCTCTATTTTTATACATAATCACATTAAGTTCTATTCAATAAAGTTATTAAATTGTCCTCAGAGTCATTAAGTTAATGGATATTATAATTTTATTTCTCTCTGTAACTCATTAAATAGTTAAAATATAACATTATAATATACATTAACTTAATAACCCTGAGGACAATTCCTTTTAAACTAATCCTATAGAACCTCTAATCCCGCATATTTAGCCATTAATCGTTTATTTCCTGACTTATCAAAACTAATTTCTACTTTCATATCATCACCTTCAGGTTCAACTTTAGTAATTGTTCCTTCCCCAAACTTTTTATGATATATCCTTTGACCTGGAGCATATTGTGTTACATCCACATTTTTACTTTTGTTATTAAGTGCTTGCAAGAAACTTTCAGCTGTTCTAAAGGCAAATTTATTTGCTTCTTTATCATTTGACTGTGCTTTATATGCGCCTGTTCCGGTTGAAAAAGTTGAATCCACACTATGTGCTGTTGCTCCAACTGGAACCTTATATGAATCTATGCTATAAGTTTTTACTTTTGAATTTGAAGAATTTTTTCCAAATCCATATTCCCATTTATATTCACTATCTTCAAAACTATCCTTTTTGGTTGCAAATGCCTCATCATGCCCTTCTAGCAATTCTTCTGGTATCTCTTTAATAAATCGAGATATTGGATTATAACTTGTTGAACCAAATATAGTTCTCCTTTTTGCACAAGTTAAATACAAAAATCTTTTAGCTCTTGTAATACCAACATAAAATAAACGTCTTTCCTCCTCTAGTTCTTGAGGCTCTCCTATTGATTTAAATCCGAGGAAAAATTCCTTCTTCCATTCCAACTAAAAATACTGTTTCAAATTCTAAACCTTTTGCACTGTGCAATGTCATTAAAATAACACAATCTTGTTCATCTTGCATATTATCTAAATCTGTTGTCAATGTCATATTTTCCAAGAATTCTTGCAAAGTATTATCAGCTGATTCTTCCTCAAATTCCATTGCAACAGTTAAGAATTCATCCAAGTTTTGAATTCTACTTTCCGCTTCTACAGTATTTTCATCTTTTAAAGCCTTAGTATATCCTGTCTTATTTAGAGTTTCCTTTACTAATTCAGATATTAATATTTTATCTTGTTTTTCTCTTAATTCTTCTATAGTATCAATAAACTCCCTAGAATTAATATATACTCTATTTAATCCATACTGTTCTGCATTTTTTATTATTTCATACATAGAAACACCAGTTCTTTCTGATATCTCTTGGATATTATCTAAGCTTGTCTTACCAATTCCACGTTTAGGTTCATTTATAATCCTTTTCAAAGCAAGATTGTCTGATGTATTAAAAATTAACCTCAAATATGATATAATATCCTTAATTTCCTTTCTTTCATAGAACTTTTGACCGCCAATAATTTTATATGGGATTTTCTCCCTTCTTAAAATATCCTCTATTGCTCTCGATTGAGAGTTCATTCTATATAAAATAGCAAAATCAGAATAATTATAAAACTGTTCTCGCTTCAAAGTATTTATTTGACTTACGATATAATTGCTTTCATTATATTCATCATTACCTACATAAATTGTTGGCAAATTTCCCTCATCATTTTGTGTCCATAATTTTTTATCATATTTTACTTGATTATTTTTTATAACCGCATTTGCAGCCTTTAAAATATTACCTGTACATCTGTAATTTTGCTCCAATTTTATTATTTTTGTACCAGGAAAATCTTGTTCAAAATTTAAAATATTTGATATGTCTGCTCCTCTAAATGAATATATCCCTTGGTCATTATCACCAACAACAGTTATATTTCCATGTCGTGATGCCAATATTGATATTAACATAAATTGTGCCTTATTTGTATCTTGATATTCATCCACTAAAACATATTGAAACTTATCTGTATAATATTCTAATACATCTACATTTTCAGTTAGTATTTTAATAGTATAATTTATAATATCATCAAAATCTACAGCATTATTTTCCTTTAAACGTTTTTGATATAATGCATAAATTTGTGATATTATCTCTTTTCTATAATCACCTTCATATTTAGTTGCATATGCTTTTGGCTCTAACATTTCATTTTTTCCGTTACTTATTTCAGATAATACAGATCTATCTGAAAACAATTTATCGTCTATTTTTAATTCTTTCAAACATTCCTTGATTAAAGTTTTTTGATCTTGTGTATCAAATATTATAAATGAACTTTCAAAGCCAATTCTATCAATATATTTTCTTAATATACGTACACATATGGAATGAAAGGTTCCTATCCACATATCATTTGCTGCGTCTCCAACTAAAGTTTCAACCCTTTGTTTCATTTCATTTGCTGCCTTATTAGTAAATGTTATTGCTAATATATTCCATGGTTTTACATACTTTTCTGCCATTAAATATGCTATTTTATGTGTTAAAACCTTTGTTTTTCCACTACCTGCACCTGCTATAATTAAACATGGACCATCTGTTTGAAGTACAGCTTCTTGTTGCTTATCATTTAAATCTTGTATCAAATTTTGCATTTTTCTTTCTCCTTATTTATAAAACTTACGAATTAATCTTGTTATCTTCCATAATATGACATATCAATCATCATCTTCTTATGCATACATATAGTATAACATAGAAAATTGGAAAATACTATTATATTTGAATAAAAAGTTTCAGCCCTGTTAATATGTTACAATTTAGTTGCTTAAAAAGTATCTTCATCTCCACTTCTAATTTAGCAACTCAACTGCAAATAAACTAAAATAATCCCATATATCCTTCTTTTCCACTGTATAAGCATTTTTTATCTCAACCATATCAATAGTGTTTCCATCCAAATCCACCTTTAAACTACCTATAATAGTTCCTTCCTCAACAGGAGCTTCAAAATAATATAAACAATTTATATCAATATTAATATTATCCTTCTCAGACTTTTTTATGGGAATAATGTCATTATCTAAATCAGTTATATATAAATCCATATTATTGTACTTGCATTTATTTACTTGAATTCTATCCTTATTTATTAAACACCAATTTTTGAATTTTTCCTCAACTATATCCTTAATATTCACAAGTTCATAATTTTCATAAACATATTCAATTAATTTTATACTATCCTGTGTCCTAATATCTTTTGTATCTGCTTGTAGCACAACTGTAATAACTTCAAATCCCTCTCTATTTATAGAGGTTACTAAACACCTTCCAGCATTATTAGTAAAACCTGTTTTTACACCATTCACTCCATTTAAATATCCTAGTAACTCATTTGTATTTGAAATTTCTTTTGGATACCCATTAATTGTTACTGTATAATTTTGAGTGTTAACTACTTTAGCAAAAGTTTCATTTTTTAGTGCATAATCAGCAAGTTTAGCAAGTTCATATGCTGTTGTATAATGTTCTGGATCATCTAATCCATGTGGCGTAACATAATGTGTATTATCTAGACCTAATTCTCTAGCTTTCGCATTCATAAGCTCGGCAAAGCCCTCTACACTTCCGCCAACATTTTCAGCAATTACTACAGCTGCATCATTTCCTGATTTAAGCATTAAACCATATAATAAATCCTTTAATGTGATTTTATCATCTTTTTTTAAACCCAATCTCGATCCACCGGTACCTGCCGCCTTTGCTGATACCGTGATTGTTTTATTTAAGTCAGATTTTTCTATTAATATAATTGCAGTCATTATCTTGGTTGTAGAGGCCATAGCACTTCTTTTATTCTCATTTTTTCCCCATATAATTTTTCCAGATTTTCTATCAATTGCGACTGCTATTCTTGAATTTAGAGTTGGTTCATCTTTGGTTTGATTTGTAACTTCTACTATATTACTTTTAGAAGACTCCTCGTTTTCATCGTCTGCATTAACTATTCTAATATTCATTATTAGCAAGTTTATTATAATTAACATACAAAACACTTTTTTTAACATAAAAAAATCACCTATATAAAATATATTTTATATAAGTGATTTTTATGTATTATTTTATTAACTTGGTCCATTAATTTGATTAATACTATTATTAGTTAAAGTTTGTATCCAATTAAATACTGCTACCATAAAGAATAAAATAACCATACCTATAAACATAACTATTATTTGTTTTTTTACTTCTGCTTTACCTTCTGGTGCTGCAGTTATAAACTTTATTCCCATATACATTACCATTATTACCGCAACTGCTATAGCAAAATATTTAATATATCCAGCTACAAGTGCTCCGGCATTAAGAATGCCATTACCTCCTGCACCATTATATATTTTATCATGTAACTCATCTGCAAATACCATATTATAATTAATTATTATTAACAATATAAAATTAAATACATAAAATAACTTTTTTTTCATATTTTTTCACCTTTGTTATTATAATTCTATCCACCTAAAGCGTTTTGGATAAATCCAACAATAGCTGATGCTAATAAAACAACTGCTATACCACCAACAAATAATGGTAATTGTTTTTTTATGTCTGCTTTACCTTCTGGTGACTTAAGAATGTATGATATACCTAAATACATTGCAACAACAACTGCTACTGCAATTCCTACCCATTTCATAATACCTAGGATTTGGCTAAGACCTGTTTCTACTTTATCATTAACATCTACTTCTGTTGCTTCAGGAACATTATAAGCAAAAGCTACATTACTTACTACTGTTAATAACATTATTACTAATAAAACAATACTAATAATTTTTATACTTTTTTTGTTTATCATTTTTAACTCCTCCTTTTATATAATAAATTAGAATACTAATGCTATACATTAATCATACCTCTTTTTTACAAAAAAGTCAATATTTTTTAACTTTTTAACTAAAATATGTTATAAATTGAAATATTCTTTTATATTGTATTTTTCACTTCTTTAGTTTATTCATTTCTAAATCACTATCATCATTGCCAATATAATACTTAGCTATTAGTTCATCGAGTTCTACGCTTAAATTATATATTTCCTCATAGCTTTTTCCAGTTATTATGCTTTCGTTTAATCTCTCCCTTGCATTTCGGATTTTATCGTCTAACATATTAACCAACTCTCCTTTTCACTACATAAGCTTGTCTCATTTGTATATATATAGAATAGCATATTTTCATCTTCAATGTCAACAAAAGTACTGTATTTATGCGTGTTTCGAGCAACTTTTCATCTATCTTTTTCGACAATATCCGACATATGTTTATCTTTATTTTTTTTATATATCAAAATAATACTAAATACTATAAAAAACGCTAATGACAAAATTTGTGAAATTCTACAATTAAATAACATTAAACTATCAGTTCGTAATCCTTCTATTATAAATCTTACAAAAGAATAGAAAATTATGTATAGATATGTTATTTCTCCTGAAAACTTTCTCTTTTTACTTAATATTGATAGTAAAATAAAAATAATAAATGTACAAATAGATTCATACAAAAAAGTTGGATGCACATATTTTACAATACCATTTTCTATAATTTCCATTTTTAAAGGCAAATTCGTTTCATACCCATAAGCCTCAACATTTATGTAATTTCCCCATCTTCCTATAGATTGGCATAATGCTATAACTGGAACTAAAAAATCTGTAATATCTGATATTTTAACTTTCCTTATTTTACTAAAAATTGCAATAACTATCACTCCACCTATTATTCCGCCATATATAGCAAGTCCACCATTTTTTATATTGAAAATATCTTCTGGATTATTTTTATAATAATCCAAAGAAAAAATTACATAATACAATCTAGCACAAATTATAGCTATCGGTAACATTACAATTGCTAAATCCAATAAATCATCAAATTTTATCCCGAACCTTCCATCATGAAATTTGCACCATATAACTGCCATTAGCATTGCAGAAACAATTAATACTGCATACCAGTATATCGGAATTTCAAATAACTCAAAAGCTACTCTTGGAATTAACCCTGTTTTTATTATCATTTTATTTTCTCCTCATAATATGTAATACTGTGCTTTGTCTGGAATGTTTAACATTAGTATATGTTGAATTTCAGCCAAACCAAATCACTTATTTTTAATTGTTAACTAATATTTAAAAATTTTCTTAAAAGAAAAAATTAATTATTGTAGAGTAGTCCAAATCAATAGTTATGTAGCGTGGTTAAATATATTAACATGCAGTGGAGTGCGCAGTTTAGCGCTCCCACCAAAAGTCTTTCTCCCAAATCCCCACGCCAGCAAACGAACGGAATGTTAATATATTTAACCACGTTACATAACTATTGATTTGGACGGCCCCCTTAAAATCAAAACGATCACTTAGGTCTTATAATACTTATAGCCATCCTATCCTCACTAAATACCTGATTAAGAATTTGTTCTGCATATTCTCTTGTAACAGTATTAAATTTTTCAATATAATCAAAACTATTAATTCCTTTAAAAGAATCAGCCAAAAACATTCTAGCAATTTCAGCTACACTATTATATTCAACAACATAATCACCATAAATTTTTCTCTTTATTCTTTCAAAATGCCCTTCATCTAGGCCATTTTTCTTAAATTTAGAAATCTCTCCTTTAAATTTTTCATAAACTAATTCTGGATTTTTTGATTGACCACCTACTAAAATGTGGGCATATAATTTAGAAAACTCATAATCCAAATCTGGCTCTGAAAGCAAATCACCACTATTGTATAATTCCTTGTACAAATCAGAACTCTTACCAATTAACATATTTAACAATATTTCTATTGCTATATGTTTTTTTACTATTTCATCTGAATCAGGCAATTTATCTTTAATACCAATCATAAAAATAGGTGTACTAACTTCCATATTAGTTTCTTTACTTTTTTTATTTATAGTTTCATCTTCTGACTCATATATTCTTTTTATTTCACCTTGATTTTCCTTAGGTTGCAATCTTCTCTTAATTTCCTCTAGTAAATCTTCTGGCTTGAAATCTCCACATACTACTAACGTCATATTGCTAGGATGATAAAAAGTATTATAACATTTATATAATACATCTGGATTTATCTTACTAATTGATTCTATCGTTCCAGCTATATCAAGTTTGACAGGATTTTTGTGATATAAACAATCCATAGTATTTAAATATAATTTAAACCCTGGATCATCATCATACATCATTATTTCTTGTCCTATAATTCCTTTTTCCTTTTCAACATTTTCATTTGTAAAATATGGGTTTTGAACATAATTCATTAATTCATCTAACCCTTCATAAAATTTATCAGATGAACATTCAAATAAATACGCAGTATGATCATTAGTTGTATATGCATTTGCATCTAAACCAAGAGCCATTAATACATCTAGGCTATTAGTTCCATTTTCCTGTTCAAACATTTTGTGTTCCAAAAAATGAGCGACTCCATCTGGTATAAAGACTTCTTCATTTGTTTGTGGCATTATAAATCTATTATCTATTGAGCCAAAATTTGTGCCCCATATTACATATTTTTTGTTTGTATTTTGTTTTGGAATTATAATTATATTTAATCCATTTTCCAATTTTTCAAAATATGCTTTTTCTTTTATTTTTGTACTTTCAATAATTTTCATATTTATCAAATTCCTCATATAATATATTTAGGTTTTTTATCTCCATGGATTTACCTATAAACCAATAATTTAAATTTTCAACAAATTTTAAGTAGATTTTATTAATCCTTTAAGAAATATAGTATTAAGCCAAATTGTTAATCTTTTAAAAAGTATATAGTATTTATCTGCACATTTTTAGCAATATCCAAAATTTGTTCTTTTGTGACTTCATTTATTCTTTTTATATAATCTTCAATAGAAATAAATTCGTCAGACAATTCCTGTGAAAAATAATAAGTTATTTCTGAATCTTGTGCTTCAGGAATACTTCCCACACTAGAAGCTATTAATAACTTTGCATTATCTATATCTTCCTCAGTAAATTCTCCATTTTCCATTTGTTTTAACTGTTCTTTTATTAATTCTAATGTCTTTTCATAATTTGGAATATCTATACCACATTTTATAAATATATTATCCTTTTGCCTTAAATACGTTGAACCTGCAGAATATGCCAAACTAGCCTTTTCTCTTACATTTTGAAACATTTTTGAATTCGCACTTCCACCTAAAATTACATTATATACAGATGTCCAATATTTACCTTCCTTTTTATTATTTAATACATCTAATCCTAAAATTAATTTTCCCTGTGTTACTTGCATACTTTCTGAAATTACCCTTGGCTCACTTATTCTAGGCTTTGATTCATTTTCTACATTAACATTATATTGTGGAGTTCTTCCCTGTAAATTTTTTATGATTTCATTATTTTTAATTTCATTAGAAATTTGTTCATTCAAATCTCCAGAAACAAAAATATCTATTTTCGCACTTTTCATTAATTCTCTGTAATGATCATATAAATTTTGTGCATTTATATGCTCTAAATCATCAATATATCCAAACTTATACAAACCATATGGGGCATCTTTATACATTTCTTCGATGCACCTATCATATGCATATTTTGACTTATTATCAATCTTACCTTGTATTATTTGTTTTAGATTTTCTTTTTCTCTATCTACATACTCTTGTTTAAGTTTGCTATCCTCTAAAAATGGATTGAATACTATGTCAAACAATATTTCCAAACATTCTTTACTTACATTTTCTTGTGATGGTAAGAATTCATTATTTATACTCTCTAAATAAAATTTTAAAATTTGATTATCTCCAGTTTTTTCAACACCACAGTCAAAACTTGCTCCATACATATTTTCTAAATTTATACTAATTTCCTCTTGAGTTGGCATTTTCTTTGTTCCTCTTCTTAAAACTGCTGCCAACAATGCATTTTTTGTTACACTTTCTCTATCTAACTTTGTTGTTAAAAAAACGGCAAACAAATTAGTTTTGAACTTATTTGTATTAATTTTATGAAGTGTAATTCCTTGTTTCAATTCTTCTTTTTTGTAATTCATTTACTATCATTCCCTTCTTTTTATTTATTTTATTATAGGTTATTATTTAAAATTTATACCAAATTATATATCTAAAGTTGCATTATATCATGCTCATCATAATATATACCTATATTTTTTTACTCATAAGTCCGAGAAATATAAAATTTTTTTATTAATTTTTTCATTAATTTTCCTCTTTCTTTTTTACTATATGAATTATATATAATTTAATTTTCTTTTACAATACATTTTATAAATCTTTGAATAAATTTGAGATTTTTGCAAAAAATACTTTTAGTACTTAATTTATAGAAAGGAGTTTTATATTATGAAAATAATAAATGTAATTGCTCTATTATTAGTTATAATTGGTGGATTAAATTGGGGATTAGTTGGATTATTTGATTTTAATTTAGTAGATTTCCTATTTAAAGCTGGTTCAATATTAGCTAAAATAGTTTATATATTAGTTGGAATTGCAAGCTTATGGTGTATTAGTTTATTTGCAAAAGTGTCTGATTAATATATTATAAACCAAATAAACATGTATATTAATATGTAATATACATGTTTATTATTTATGCTAATATTTTCTTTACTATTTCATTTATCATTTTACCATCTGCTGTAACACCTAATTGTTCCTTTGCTTCTTTCATAATTTTACCCATATCCTTCATAGATGTAGCACCTACTGCAGAAATAATCTCCTTTACTTTTTCTGTTAACTCCTCCTCAGATAACTTCCTAGGCAAATATTCTTCTAATATAGCCATTTCTTCTTTTATTTGATTTATTAAATCTTCTCTACCTGATTTTTCATAATCTGCTAAAGAATCATTTCTTCTTTTAAACTCCTTAGCTATTACTTCTAGAATTTGATCATCGTTTAGTTCTATTTTTTTATCTTTTTCAACCTGTAAAATTGAAGCTCTTACCATTTGTACTGTATTTTTTCTGTTTACATTTTTGTCTTTCATCGCTGATTTTAAATCATCTAATAATTTTTCTTTTAGCATACAAATCATCCTTTCATATATCATAAAAGTGTCTTGTCACTATCTTTCATTCTTCTCAGCTAATGTTGACTTAACAAGACAACTTTTCTATTACATCACAAAAGTGCAAGTATAATACTTGCACCTTAATAAACCGCTAAAACTTTCTTTTTCTAGCAGCCTCTGACTTTTTCTTTCTTCTTACACTTGGTTTTTCATAGTGTTCTCTTTTACGAACTTCTTGTAAAACTTGGTTTCTTGCACATTGTCTTTTGAATCTTTTTAGTGCATCTTCCAAATTACCATTATTTTTAACTTCTGGCATATATAATCCCCTCCTTCCGGTATAAACCCTACCTTATTAGGATGTGTTTCTAGGGGTTTCTTGTTTTCTTTAACCCTTTTTACATACGAATATAATTATACTCTAAGTAATAGTAAATTGTCAATACAATTACTAGATTTTTCCAATTTTCCGCCAAATTTTAATTGTCGAATTTTGTCAACAATTGTGAATTTTTTCATATTATATACTATACATGATAAGTGGGAGGTGAATGTTTATGGATCAAGAAGTAGATATTTGCTGTTGCAAAAAAGTTAAGAAAAACAAAAAATGTTGCGTTGATTTAATTATATTTGTTTTATCTTTCATATTAACTTTTGTAATTGGAGTTCTAGTCGGAGCCGTTACAGGATTATTTGCCGCTTTAGGTTTAGGTGCTGTAATTTCAATTATATTAACATTAGTGTTGTTACTTGTTGTAAGAATTATAATGTTGGCTTGCGAAAAGGACAACAAAAAGAAATGTTGTTAATTATCATATATAAAACCTGCTTTTCATAAGCAGGTTTTTTTATGCACATATTCCCCATCCACAAGGTCGCATTAAAAAGTGTTTCAAAAAAAAATTGAAATTTCCCCTTGCAATTTTCAAAAAAAAATGCTATCATAATAAACATAATATGTAGCTTAAAAGAGACAAGTAATAAACTCCCTTTTATTCAGAGAGATTATGGTTGGTGAGAATAATCTAAAATAGTTTATGAATCTACTCTTTGCTTTTAGTGAAAACTAAACCTAGTAATGCAAGGTTACAAGCATTGTTAAGATATATAATTTGTTAACAAATTTATATAAATTAAGGTGGCACCACGATATTAAACAAAATCGTCCTTATGAAATTCATAAGGACGTTTTTATTTTTAATAAAAAAGAAAGGAAGATGTTTTATGATTGATATCAAATTTTTAAGAGAAAACCCTGATGTTGTAAAGGAAAACATCAAAAAGAAATTTCAAAATCATAAGCTACCTCTAGTTGATGAGGTAATAGCTTTAGATCAGAAGAATCGTGAGGTAAAATTGAAAGGTGATGAACTAAGAAATCAGCGAAATTCACTAAGTAATCAAATTGGTACTTTAATGAAAAATGGAAAAAAAGATGAGGCAGAAGAAATAAAATTACAGGTTCAAAATATCAATAATGCACTTGCTGAAAATGAAAAACTAGAAGAAGAATATTCACAAGAAATTACAAAAAGAATGATGAAAATTCCTAACATAATGCACGAATCAGTTCCTATCGGAGAAGATGATAGTAAAAATGTTGAAATAAAAAAATATGGTGAACCTGTTGTTCCAGATTATGAAATACCTTATCATGGTGAAATTATGGAAGCTCTACACGGACTTGATCTAGATTCTGCTCGTAGAGTTGCAGGAAATGGTTTCTATTACTTGATGGGAAATCTTGCTAGATTACATTCTGCTGTTTTAACATATGCAAGAGATTTTATGATTAACAAAGGCTTCACTTATTGTATACCACCATACATGATACGTTCTGAAGTTGTAACAGGCGTTATGAGCTTTGAAGAAATGGATGCAATGATGTACAAAATTGAGGGAGAAGATTTATATTTAATTGGAACAAGTGAACATTCTATGATTGGCAAATTTAAAGATCAAATCCTTAAAAAAGCTGATTTACCATATACAATGACCTCATATTCTCCATGTTTTAGAAAGGAAAAGGGTGCTCATGGAATAGAAGAACGTGGTGTTTATAGAATTCACCAATTTGAAAAGCAAGAAATGATTGTTGTATGTGAGCCTGAAGATAGCTACAAATGGTATGATAAAATGTGGTCATATACGGTTGAATTATTTAGAAGTATGGATATTCCTGTTCGTACTCTTGAATGTTGCAGTGGGGATTTGGCTGATTTAAAAGCTAAAAGCGTTGATGTGGAAGCATGGAGCCCACGTCAACAAAAATATTTTGAAGTTGGAAGTTGTTCAAATTTAACTGATGCACAAGCTCGTAGGCTTGGAATTCGTATTAAAGGCGAAAAAGGAAATTATTATGCACATACTTTGAATAATACTGTTGTTGCCCCTCCTCGTATGTTAATTGCTTTAATTGAAAATAATTATCAACCCGATGGAAGTGTTGTGATTCCTGAAGTTTTACGTCCTTATATGGGTGGATTGGAGAAGATTAAATAATAAAAATTGGAAAATGAGGTGAATAAAAATGTTAATTAAAAACCCTAGAATTGAGATATCTGCTACTTCTCCAAAGCAGTATCCTACTTCTGGACTTCCAGAAATAGTTTTAGTGGGTAAATCAAATGTTGGTAAATCTTCATTTATCAATACTATGATTAATAGAAAAAAATTGGCTAGAACAAGTAGTGAGCCTGGTAAAACTAGACAAATTAATTTTTATAATATGGATGATAAATTTTATTTTGTAGATTTGCCTGGATATGGATATAGTAAAATGTCTAAAATTGAGCAAGAAAAGGTTAATCGTTTTATTGATGAATATTTACATATTAGAAAAAATATTTCTTTAATTGTACTTCTAATTGATATTAGACATGATGTTGGTGCAAATGATAGATTAATGTATGATTATATAATTAGATCTGGTTTTCCATTTATAGTAATTGCTACTAAAGCTGATAAAATTGCTGTTACTAAAGTTAATGATAGAGTTAAAGCACTACAAGCAGACTTAAATCCTATTGGTGATTTCAGTTTTTCACCATTTTCGTCAGAGCGAAAAATATATAGTGAAAATATTTGGAATATTTTAGAAGAATACATTTAACTATGTTACAATATATTCTATAATTTTAAAATATACTAAAAATAGTAAATAACTTTTTTAATTGCCTACACAAAAATAAAAAGCTAATTGAACTCTACTCTTATGAGTATTTCTTTCAATTAGCTTTTTATTTTAAAAAAAATTAAACTAAAGATAATATAACAATTTCAGCAGAATCTCCTCTTCTTGGTCCTTTTTTGATTATACGAGTATAACCGCCATTTCTACCATCATACTTAGGAGCTATTTCATTAAATAATTTAGATGTTAAATCTATATTATTTCCTTCACTATCAGTTACCTTATTTACCATTTTCATCATTTTTCTTCTTGCATTTAATCTTGATGGCATATCTTTTTGTCTTTTTTCAGTCTTTTCCTCTTTTACAACTTTAAAGTAATCCTTACCATTTTTACTCTTTGCAAGTTCAGTAACTTTTCTACCATTGCTATCTAATTTAGCTTTTATTACTTTAGCATCAACAGTTTCATAGTTATCCTTTTCCTTTATTGCTAATGCTATTATACTATCAGCCATAGATTTTACTTCTTTTGCTCTAGCTTCTGTTGTTTCAATTTTTCCATGTAATAGTAAGTCTGTTAAAGCTGTTCTCAACATAGAATTTCTTATGTCTGTAGTTCTACCTAACTTTCTATTAATTGCCACTTTTTTCACCCTCTCTTTTTTATTAATAAGTAAACTTTGAAACATATGACTTTTTAATTATATATAGTTAAAAGTTCATATATCTATTATTCTTCTTCCCTAGCAAAACTTAATCCCAATGAATGTAATTTATTTGTTACTTCATCTAAAGATTTTTTACCAAGATTTCTAACTTTCATCATATCTGATTCAGTTTTATTTGTTAAATCTTCAACTGTAGAAATATTAGCTCTTTTTAGACAGTTGAATGATCTTACAGATAATTCTAATTCTTCTATAGACATCTCCAATACTTTTTCTTTCTTGAATTCTTCTTTTTCTATCATTACTTGAGTATTCTTTGTTGCTTCAGATAAGTCTATAAATAACTCTAAATGTCCAGTCATTACTTTTGCAGCTAAACTTAAAGCTTCATATGGCTTTAAACTTCCATCTGTCCAAACCTCTATTGTTAGTTTATCATAATCTACCATTTGTCCAACTCTGGTGTTTTCAACTGAATAATTGACTTTTCTAACTGGTGTATAGATAGAATCTATAGGAAGTACACCCAAAGGTTGACTTTCCTTTTTGTTTTTCTCAGCTGTATTGTATCCTCTACCCATTTCAGCTGTTAATTCCATTACTAATGAACCACCTTCAGAAACAGTAGCTATATGTAAATCTGGATTTAATACTTCAACCGTTCCATCAGTAATTATATCACCTGCAGTAACTTCTCCTTCTTCTTTTACATTAATCCTTAGAATTTTCTCTTCATTTTTATCTAATTTTAATCTTACATTTTTTAGATTAACAATTATCTCTGGTACATCTTCTACTACATTTGGTATTGTAGAAAATTCATGTAATACTCCATCAATTTTTACTCCTGTTATAGCACTTCCAGGTAATGATGAAAGTAATATTCTTCTTAAAGAATTTCCTATTGTAATACCATAACCTCTTTCTAATGGTTCACAAACAAATTTAGCATAATTATTCTCATTGTCTATCTCTAAGCATTTAATATTTGGCTTTTCAAATTCTATCATTTTTACCTCCTAATAATTAATCATTTTTTATATTCAGTCTTAAAGTAAAAGTTTATAAAACACAACTATTTTTTATATTATATAATAAAATATGCATAAATAAAAACTTTTCTTTAATACATATACAACTATTATTTTGAGTAAAGCTCTACTATTAAATGTTCTTCTACTGGGTAGTCAATTTCTTCTCTTGATACTTCAGCTAATACTTTACCTGATAAATTATCTACATTTTTCTCTAACCAAGTAGGTACTAATCTTGATGCTGTTTCTTCAACACTTTGTTTTATTGTACCATTTTCTCTTCTTATCTCTCTAACAGCAATTTCATCTCCTGGTTTTACTAAGTATGATGGAATATCAACTTTTTGTCCATTAACTTGAAAAGCACCATGTGAAACTTGCATTCTAGCTTCTGCTCTTGTTCTAGCATATCCTAGTCTAAATACTACATTATCTAATCTACTTTCTAGGATTTTTAGTAATAATTCACCTGTATTTCCTTTTTTATTGTAAGCAATAGCGAAATATTTTCTAAATTGCTTTTCTCCAACTCCATATATAAATTTCAATTTTTGCTTTTCTTTTAACTGAATAGCATATTCAGAAACTTTTTTGTGTTTATTACCTGCTGGTTTACGATTAGATTCTTTATCTATACCTATTACTGTTGGACTGATACCTAAATATCTACATCTTTTTAAAACAGGTTCTCTATATCTTGACATTAATTTTCACCTTCCTTATTATTTTCATTTTACTATACACGACGTCTTTTTGGTGGTCTACAACCATTGTGTGGTATTGGTGTTACATCTTTAATACTACTTATTTCTAGACCTGCAGCTTGTAATGATCTAATAGCTGCTTCACGACCAGAACCTGGTCCTTTTACAAATACTTCAACTGTTTTTAATCCATGTTCCATAGCTGCTTTAGCTGCTGTTTCAGCGGCTTCTCCAGCTGCAAATGGTGTGCTTTTTCTAGAACCTTTGAATCCTAATTGTCCAGCACTTGCCCAAGATAATGCATTACCTTGAACATCAGTTATTGTAACTATTGTATTATTAAAACTAGAATGAATATGAGCCATACCTTTTTCGATATTTTTTCTATCTCTTCTTCTAGTAACTCTTTTTGTTACATTTTTAGTAGCCATTTATGTTTTACCTCCTAATTATTTTTTACTTTTACTTACTAATTTTCTAGGACCTTTTCTTGTACGAGCATTAGTTTTTGTTCTTTGTCCTCTAACTGGTAATCCTCTTCTATGTCTTAAACCTCTGTAGCATCCTATTTCTGTTAATCTCTTAATGTTAAGAGCAACTTCTCTACGTAAGTCACCTTCAACTACATAACCATCCATAGCATTTCTTATTGCTTGTACTTGGTCATCAGTTAAATCCTTTACTCTAGTATCTGGGTTAACACCTGCTTGTTTTAATATTTTTTGTGAACTTGGTAAACCAATTCCATAAATGTATGTTAATCCAATTTCTACTCTTTTTTCTCTAGGTAAATCTACTCCTGATATACGAGCCATTATTTTAGCACCTCCAAAATATTTTGTTTATTATTATTTGTTTATTTTATATTTTATTAAAGGTGAAATGCATTAATATAATTAACTCGGATTCTTAATTATACCAATCTTTAACAAATATAAAATGTTATATATAAACACAAATTAAATAAATTATCAGCCGCTTATCGTAATTTGTGTTAATACCTATTTTTTTGAAATTATCCTTGTCTTTGTTTATGCTTAGGATTTTCGCATATAACTCTTATAACACCTTTTCTTTTGATTACTTTGCATTTTTCACACATTTTCTTAACTGATGGTCTTACTTTCATTTCACTACACCTCCTGTAATTTTTGTTACAATAACCTACATATAGTGTTTGTAATAATTTAATGATGCGTGAGGTCAGACGTATATAAATAACAGGCTAAATGAAATTTTATACATCTCACATCGCACCTCATAAATTAGCCAAACACTATTGCTTTTGTATATCATTAAAATGAGGGAACATATTTAATCCATCATTTTTTTAGATCTTTTTTATATATTTTTTTTAATATTATTTTGCCCTCCATGTAATTCTTCCTCTTGTTAAATCATATGGTGATAATTCTACTTTTACTTTATCTCCAGGAAGAATTTTTATATAATTCATTCTAAGTTTTCCTGAGATATGAGCTAAGATTTGATGTCCATTTTCAAGTTCTACCTTGAAATTTGTATTAGGTAATGTTTCAACAACTGTTCCTTCTAATTCTATAACATCCTCTTTTGCCATTTTGACCTCCCCAATTTTATTTTTTTAATATTATACTATTCTCCTAATAGTAAATCATATATAATTAAGTAATTTTACTATTTTAACATAATTTTCCATATATTCGCATAATAGCTTTTATATTATATTACATTTTTATAATAAAGTCAATATTTCAGGCTCATTTTCTGTAATTAAAATTGTATTTTCATAATGTGCAGCTAGACTTCCATCTTCTGTCACAATTGTCCATCCATCATCTAGTTCCAAAACATCTGGTTTTCCTTGTATAACCATTGGCTCAATTGCTAATGTCATGCCTGGTTCAAGTCGTATGCCCCTACCTGATTTACCATAGTTTGGTATTCCCGGATCCTCATGCATCTGCCTACCTATTCCATGACCCTGAAACTCTTTTACAACTGAATATCCATTCTTACTTACAAACTCCCCTATTGCATGACAAACATCACCAATTCTATTTCCCTTAACAGCATATTTAATTCCCTCATAAAAAGCTTGTTCAGTAACGTTCATCAAATTATATGCAGGCTGATTACCTTTACCAACAACATATGTTCTAGCAGCATCGCCATTAAATCCATCCTTAAGAACAACTAAATCAATACTTATAACATCACCTTCTCTTAGTTTTACCCTACTAGAAGGTATTCCGTGAATAACCTCATCATTTATTGATGTGCATATAGATGATGGAAAAGGTGGAACTCCCTTTATACCTGGATTGTAACCCTTTTGAGCAGGAAATCCTCCATTCTCTCTCATAACTCTTTCAGCGATTTTATCTAACTCCAAAGTTGTAATTCCTGGTCTAATATTTTTAGCTAATTCTTCATGTACCAAAGCAGTAACTCTACAGGCTTCTCTCATTAGTTCAATTTCTTTCTTTGATTTTATAGTTACCATTTCATTACCTCTATTTCTTTTATACATTAATATTTATACACATATTTTACTCTTTTATATGTTTCATAAAATCTTCGCAAGCTTCATCAGCAAATCTATTAATTCTTTCACTTATTTCTTCTACAATAACAATTCCTTTTTTATTGTAAAAATCAATAAGAGGTTTGGTTTGAGTATCATATATTTCAAGTCTTTTCCTAATTGCTTCTGAATCACTATCATCATCTCTTATAACTAATTTTGAACCGCAATTATCACAAATTCCCTCAATTTTAGGTGGGTGTAATTTTAAATTAAATGTAGCCTTACATTGTGGACATACTCTTCTGTTTAGCATTCTATCAATTATTTCATCTCTAGGAGTTTCTAAATTTATTACCCAATCAACTTTCTCTCCCTTACCTGCTAAAATCTCATCAAGTCTTTTAGCTTGTTCTAGTGTTCTTGGAAATCCATCTAAAATTATTCCCTTCTCATCTTTTAACTCCTCTAATTTTGTCTTGACCATTGAAATTGTAATATCATCTGGAACTAAACAACCTTTCGAAATATACTTATCTGCCTCAATTCCTAATTCTGTGCCTTTGGAAATATTCTCTCTAAATAGATCCCCTGTAGATAATTGTATCCATCCATTTTTTTTGCTTAATATTCCTGCCACAGTACCTTTTCCAGTTCCTTGTGCACCCAACATAATTATAATCATAATATACACCTACTTTTTATATTTATTTTATATAACTTTTTAAATAACTATAATAAAAATTTACCTAAATTTACAATCTGTAATCACAAATAACTATTTAAAAAATTATATGTAAACAAACTTTTGAAGTTGGAATCAAGAAATTATATTCTCTCTTCCAACCTCTTCATTTGTTATCGTTTCGTCTCTATATAGATATTGTCGAAATCTAAATTGATCTTGTATTTAATATTTATTCCCTATATAGCTAAAATTTTACATTCTACAACAAACTAACTTAAAAATCCTTTATAATGTCTCATTACTAAGTATGATTCTAATTGTTGTACTGTTTCTAATGCTACACCTACAACAATAAGTATTGATGTTCCACCAAAGGCTAAATCTAATCTTCCTAAAACACCAAATCTAGCAAACATCGGTATTATAGCTATTAAAGCTAGGAAAAATCCTCCTACCCATGTTAATTTAGTAAGTATAGAAGATAAATATTGAGTTGTTGGTTTACCTGCTCTTATTCCTGGTATAAATCCACCATTTTTCTTGATATTACTTGATACCTCAGCTGGATTAAAAGTTGCATATGTATAGAAGAATGTAAATCCAACTATAAGTAGTAAGTAAATAACAGCATTACCAACTACATATCCCCAGCCAAGTGGCACCCCTTCTGATAATTGTGTTGTAGAAGTTGCAATTGATAATTTATATAAACCTGCTAGAAAACCTGATTGGCTTGCTATGTCAGCTTTAAATATTTGTATTATCATTGCAGGGAAAGTCATGAAAGATGATGCAAAAATTATTGGCATAACACCTGCCATTGCTAACTTTAATGGGATATGTGTATTTTGTGCTCCCATCATTTTTCTTCCTACAACTTTTTTAGAATACTGTACTGGTACTCTTCTTTCAGCTTGTTGTACAAATACAACACCTGCTACTAGGATAATTACCCCAATTAAAATTGCTAAAGAAATTATTAAATTTATTGTATTAAATTTTCCATTTAACAATAGTTCATTAAATACTTTTTCTATTCCATTTGGTAATCTAGAAACAATACCAACAAAAATTAAAATTGATATTCCATTTCCTATTCCCTTACTTGTTATCTGATCTCCTAACCACATAAGTAGTGCTGTTCCAGCCATAAAAGATAGAACAACTACAGTTGCTGTTAATAATCTTTCTTGTCTTGATTCAGCAAAAGCTCCTATAAAATATGATTTATATGATAGATATAAGCCTATTCCTTCTACAAGAGCTAAAATTATAGTAAGTATTTTTGTATATCTATTTACTTTATTTCTACCTTCTTCTCCTCCTTCTTTAGTTAATTTTTCTAAAGAAGGTATTATCATAGCTAACAATTGTATGACAATTGAAGCTGTGATATACGGTGTTATTGACATAGCAAAAATAGAAAGTCTTTCGAAGGCTCCTCCTGAAATTGTATTTATTAGTCCTACAATTCCACCTTTATTAATACCTGATAATAAAGATGTGTCTACATTAGGTACTGATATACTACATCCTAATCTAAATATTACTATTAATAGTAATGTATATAAAACTCTTTTTCTTACATCTGGAGTCTTTAAAGCATTTTTAATGGTGCTAAACAATTAAATCACCTCTGTCTTTCCACCTAAAGCTTCTATTTTTTCTTGTGCAGCTTTAGTAAATCTTTTAGCTTTTACAGCTAATTTTTTCTCTAAGTTTCCTGTAGCTATTACTACGATACCATCATTGGCTTTGCTGATTATTCCATCAGCTATTAAACTTTCGGCAGTTACTTCTTCAGTAGTAGCTTTATTTAACATTGTTAAAGTTACTTCTGTATAGTTTTTTGCATGTATATTTGTGAATCCTCTTTTTGGTAATCTTCTATACAATGGTGTTTGACCACCTTCAAAACCTCTTCTTACTCCACCGCCTGTTCTAGCTTTTTGACCTTTATGTCCTCTTCCTGAAGTTTTTCCAAGACCAGAACCTATTCCACGTCCTACCCTAGTTTTTGTCTTTCCTTCTTGTGCTGGGCTTAATTCGTCTAATTTCATTATGCGGTTACACCTCCTTAATTCTTAATTACATTTAGTATATAATATAATTTTGCATATTTCAACAATAATTTTCAATAAAATAATTAAATTATATTCAAATACTTATTCTGTATAGAAAAATATATATATATTTTTTCTATACAAATAAATTATAATATTTCATCTACTTTTTTACCTCTTTTTGCGGCTACAGCTTCCACTGTTTGCATAGACTTTAATCCTTCAATTGTAGCATATACAACGTTTCTAGGATTATTAGTACCTATAACTTTTGTTCTTATATTTTTATAACCTGCAAGTTCTAGAACCGGTCTAACGCTTCCACCAGCTATAACTCCAGTACCTTCTGCTGCTGGTTTTAACATAACTTTTGCACTACCAAAAGTTCCTACATATTCATGAGGTATAGTTGTATTAACAATTGGAACTTCTACTAAGTTTTTCTTAGCTTCTTCAATTGCTTTTTTAATTGCATCTGGAACTTCAGCTGCTTTACCATTTCCAACACCTACATGACCATTTTCATCACCAACAACAACTACAGCACTAAATCTAAAAGTTCTACCACCTTTAACAACTTTAGCAACTCTGTTTATAGCAACAACTTTTTCTTTTAACTCTGTTACTGTATTTTCCATTGATTTATTTTTCCCTCCTTCATAATTCTAAGTTAATACATCTTAATACTTATAAATTTAGAATTTTAAACCTGCTTCTCTTGCAGATTCAGCTAATTCTTTAATTACACCATGATATATATAACCACTTCTATCAAATACTATTGTTTCAATCTTTTTATCTAAAGCTCTTTTTGCTATTAATGCTCCTACTTCTTTAGCAGCTTCTTTATTTGAGTGTTTTACTTTTACTTCTTTATCTAAAGTAGATGCACTTACAAGTGTATTTCCAGCAACATCATCCACTATTTGAGCAAATAAATTATTATTACTTCTGTATACACATAATCTTGGACATTCTGGTGTTCCACTTACTTTTCTACGAACTCTTATATGTCTTCTTTTTACTTCTGCTTTTCTATTTGTTTTAGAAACCATTTTTTTCTCCTTTCTAACTAATGTAACAGCATTAGTTTTTTCGATTGGCTAATTATTTTTAACAGATTTTTCAATCTTTCATTAAATTGTTCTATTATAATTAAATTATCATTACATGAACATAATAATTTTTTATTTTTTACCTGCTTTACCTTCTTTTCTTCTAATATGTTCATAATCATATTTAATACCTTTACCTCTATATACTTCAGGTGGTCTTTTAGTTCTTACAACAGCTGCTGTTTGACCAACAACCTCTTTGTCTATACCTCTAACTATAATTTGATTAGGATTTGGAACCTCAAATGTAATTCCTTCTGGTGCATCCATTTCAACTTGATGAGAATATCCTAAATTCATTACTAATTTTTTACCTTTTAATTGTGCTCTATATCCAACACCATTAACTTCCAAAGTTTTAGTATATTGGTTTAATACACCTTCAATCATGTTGTTAATTAATGTTCTTGTTAATCCATGTAAACTTCTGTTTAAAGCTTCATCATTAGGTCTTTTTACTGTAATTACATTACCATCTACAGAAACTTCCATATTTTTATGTAATTCTTTTGTTAAAGTTCCCTTAGGTCCTTTTACAGTGATAATGTTACCATTTAATGTAACTTCAACACCAGCTGGCACTTCTATAGGTTTATTTCCTATTCTTGACATGGTTTTTCCTCCTTCTTTTTTCATTTTCATTTTTTATTTTCAAAGATTTGTTTCCTACATTTTTAAGAACCGTTATTTGGTTAGGCAAACCCAGCTAAAAACTTAAACATACGTGTGTACATCGAAGATTTTTTAGTGAAGGTTAGTGACTCCAAATGGCGATTATTTAAAAAATTATTCGGAAATACTACCATACATAAGCTAATACTTCTCCACCAAGACCTAATTGTCTTGCTTCTTTATCTGTTTTAATTCCCTTAGATGTAGATATTAATGCTATTCCTAAACCATTTAATACTTGTGGTAATTGGTCCTTAGAAGCATATACTCTTAAACCTGGTTTACTGATTCTTTTTAAACCATCAATTACTCTACTACCTTTTTCATCATATTTTAAAGTAATTCTTATAACACCTTGATTATTTTCACTTTTTATTTCTTCTAATGATTTTATGTATCCTTCGTTTAATAGAATATTAGCTATAGCTAATTTCATATTTGATGAAGGAATATCAACTGTTTTATGTTTTGAACTATTTGCATTTCTTATTCTTGTTAGCATATCTGCTATTGGATCAGTAGTTATCAATTTCTTAACCTCCTTTTTTTCTATAAGTATTTATATTAAACTCATTATTTTATACAATATTTTATTTGTTTTATATAGCTTTTATTAATTTCAAAGCAAAACGAGTTTATATCAAACTGTATTTAATACTAAGTTTAATATATTACCAACTTGCTTTTTTAACACCTGGAATTTCACCTTTGTGTGCTAATTCTCTAAAACATACACGGCAAATTCCAAATTTTCTAATATATGCATGTGGACGTCCACATATTTTACATCTGTTGTATTCGCGTGTAGAATATTTTTGAGTTTTTTGTTGTTTAACTTTTAAAGATTTCTTAGCCATGAATTTCTCCTTTCTTCTTAACTAATACTTTAATCAGATTTCTTTAAGATTAATTAAAAGTAGTGAGATGTGCATTTTTGCGAGTTAGTCAAGACGAAGGTGTACGTTTGTACATCGAGGTTTGACTAATGAAGCGAAAATGTGCAGATTACTGCTTTTAACTAATTTCTTAAAATTAATTAAAAGTAGTGAGATGTGCATTTTTGCGAGTTAGTCAAGACGAAGGTGTACGTTTGTACATCGAGGTTTGACTAATGAAGCGAAAATGTGCAGATTACTGCTTTTAATTAATTTTTGAATGGCATTCCTAATAATGTTAATAGCTCTTTAGCTTCTTCGTCTGTTTGAGCTGTTGTAACAAATATTATATCCATACCTCTAATTTTGTCGATTTTGTCATATTCAATTTCAGGGAATATTAATTGTTCCTTAACACCCATTGAATAATTTCCTCTTCCGTCAAAAGAATTAGCAGAAACACCTCTAAAATCTCTAACTCTTGGAAGTGCTACATTGAATAGTTTGTATGCGAAATCATACATTTTTCCTTTTCTTAAAGTAACTTTACATCCAATGTTAACTCCTTCTCTTAACTTAAATGCAGCGATAGCTTTTTTAGATTTTGTTATAATTGGCTTTTGTCCAGTGATTATACTTAAATCATTTACTGCATTTTCTAATGATTTAGGATTTTCTTTTGTATCACCTAAACCAATATTAATAACTATTTTATCAAGTTTTGGAACCTGCATAATTGATGTATAATTAAATTTTTTCATCATTGCTGGTATAACTTCTTTTTCATATTGTTCTTTTAATTTTTCCATAAGTCCTCAATAGACCTCCTTTCTTATTTTATTTTAGCACCACATTTTTTACAAACACGTACTTTGTTTTCTTTATCCATTTCAAATCCAATTCTTGTTGATTTACCACATTTTGGACATACAACATTTAACTTGCTTGCATGCATTGGGAATTCTGAAACTATTATTCCACTTTCATCCCCTTGTCTTCTAGCTTTAACATGTTTTGTTTTTTGATTAACACCTTTTACAAGTACCTTTTGTGTTTTTGGTAATACTTCTAAAACTTCTCCAGTTTTACCTTTATCATTCCCTGATAAAACCTTAACTGTATCGCCTTTTTTTATTTTTAACATTATTTTTTTCACCTCTTTATTAGAAAATTTTCTTTGATTTCTCACCGAAACTCTTTTCTAGTTGGTAATACAGAATTCTTTATAATTTTGCACCTCTAATCTGCAAATAATCTATGAATATAGATTAAAGAACCTCTGGAGCTAATGATAAGATTTTCATATAATTTTTATCTCTTAATTCTCTAGCTATTGGCCCAAATATACGAGTTCCTTTTGGAGTACCATCTTCTTTTAATATAACAGCAGCATTTTCATCAAATCTTATATAAGAACCATCCGCTCTTTTTGTAGGTTTTACAGTTCTTACTACAACTGCTTTTACTACATCACCTTTTTTTACAACGCCACCTGGTGTAGCTGTTTTTACAGAAGCAACTATTACATCTCCAACTTTTGCATATTTTCTATAAGAACCACCTAAACATCTAATAACCATTATTTCTTTAGCACCTGTGTTGTCAGCTACTTTTAATATTGATTGTTGTTGTACCATTTAGTAATTCCCTCCTTTTATAAATCATTTTTACTCTTAAATAAATTATTTTATTATTGCCTTTTCAACTATTTCAACTACTCTCCATCTTTTATCTTTTGATAGAGGTCTTGTTTCCATAACTTTTACCTTGTCTCCAACTTGGCATTCATTGTTTTCATCATGAGCTTTTAGCTTATAAGTTCTTTTTTGGATTTTGCTATATATTTTGTGTTTTTCGTTTGTCTCAACAGCAACTACAACTGTTTTATCCATTTTATTAGAAACAACTATACCAACCATCACTTTACGAAGATTTCTTTCTTCCATGTTACAATCTCCTTTCCTAGACTTGTTTTATCTTAACTTTCAATACTCTATATAAAATACATTGCAATAAAATACTTTATAAATTATAATTACTTATTTTCAGCTATTTCTCTACTTCTTAATTCTGTTTTTACTCTAGCTATATTTCTTCTTACTTCTCTAATTTTCATAGGATTGTCTAAACCATTTGTTTTTGATGAAAATCTTAATTTGAATAATTCTGATTTTAATTCTCCTAATTCTTTTTCTAGATCAGCTGAAGACATTTCTCTAATCTTATTTATTTTCATCATTATCACCACCTAATTCAGATTCCTTTTTTACAAATTTAGTTTTAACAGCTAATTTATTAGCTCCTAATCTTAAAGCTTCTCTTGCAGTATCTTCTGGAACACCTGCAATTTCAAACATTACTCTACCTGGTTTAACAACTGCAACCCAGTAAGTAACAGCACCTTTACCTTTACCCATACGAGTACCGATACCTTTATTTGTTATTGGTTTGTCTGGAAATATTTTTATCCAAACTTTACCACCTCTTTTGATATAACGAGTCATAGCAACACGGGCAGCTTCTATTTGATTAGAAGTAATTAACCCTCCTTCAATTGCTTGAATACCATATTCTCCATCAGTAACTTTATTACCTCTTGTTGCTTTACCTCTCATTCTACCTTTTTGTTGTTTTCTATATTTTGTTCTATTTGGCATTAATGGCATTATTTTTCTCCTCCTTCCACTGTTGCTTTTTTAGCTGGAAGAACTTCTCCTTTATAAATCCAAACTTTAACACCTATTTTTCCATATGTTGTATCTGCTTCAGCAAATCCATAATCAATATCAGCTCTTAAAGTTTGAAGTGGAATTGTACCTTCTTTATAGAATTCAGTTCTAGCCATGTCTGCTCCACCAAGTCTTCCAGATACAGCAGTTTTAATTCCTAAAGCACCTGCTTTCATAGTTTTTTGCATACATTGTTTCATAGCTCTTCTGAATGAAATTCTTCTTTCTAATTGTCCTGCTATGTTTTCTGCAACTAATTGTGCATCAACATCAACATTCTTCACCTCAACGATATTTAAATTAACTTCTTTGTTTATCATTTTTTCTAATTCGTTTTTTAATGTTTCAGCATAATTTCCACCTTTACCAATTACTAAACCTGGTTTTGCTGTGTAAACATTAACTCTAACAAATTTAGCAGTTCTTTCAATTTCAATTTTTGAAATTCCGCTAACATATAATTTCTTTTTAACATATTTACGAATTTTGTTATCTTCTACTAGATAGTCTCCAAAATGTTTTGAATCTGCATACCATTTTGAACTCCAATCTTTAATAACGCCAACTCTTAATCCATGTGGATCCATTTTTTGTCCCATGTTAATTATTCCTCCTTCCCATTACGCTCTTTCTCTTAATACTATTGTAATATGACTTGTTCTTTTTCTAATTCTAACAGCTGAACCTTTTGCAGCTGGTCTAATTCTTTTCATTGTTGGACCTTGATTTGCATAAATTTCAGCTATATATAATTTATTAGATGCCATATTATGGTTGTTTTCAGCATTTGCAATTGCTGACTTTAATAATTTCTCTAATATTTCAGATGCAGCTTTAGGTGTGAATTTAACTATAGCTAAAGCTTCTTTAACATCTTTTCCTCTTATTAAATCTGCTACTATTTTAACTTTTCTAGCTGAAATTCTAGCATTTTTAAGAGTTGCTACTGCTTCTGGAACTATAACTTCTTGCATTTCTTCCACTTTATTTACCTCCTTATTTATTTAAGAAATTTTATTTTTTTGTTGTTTTGTCTCCTGCGTGTCCTCTATATGTTCTTGTAGGAGCAAATTCTCCTAATTTATGTCCTATCATTTCTTCTGATATATAAACAGGTACATGTTTTCTACCATCATGAACAGCTATTGTGTGTCCAACCATTTGTGGATATATAGTAGAAGCTCTTGACCATGTTTTTAGAACTGTTTTTTCTCCAGTTTCATTCATTGCTTCGATTCTCTTTAATAATTCTGGAGCAATGTAAGGCATTTTCTTACTTGATCTTGACATAATTTCTTTTTCCCTCCTTAATTTAGCTTATCTTTGCTTCAACTCTACAACCATTTTGAATTTCTGGTTGTATAATATATTTATAAAAGTAATTCTATTTTCTTCTCTTAACAATAAACTTATCAGATTGTTTATTTTTCTTTCTTGTTTTATATCCAAGTGCTGGTTTACCCCAAGGAGTCATTGGACCTGCGTGTCCTACAGGAGCTCTACCTTCACCACCACCATGAGGGTGATCATTAGGGTTCATTACAGAACCTCTAACTTCAGGTCTTTTACCTAAATGTCTTGTTCTTCCTGCTTTTCCTAATTTGACATTTTCATGGTCTGAATTTCCTACAGTTCCTATTGTAGCTCTACATACAGCCATTATTAATCTCATTTCTCCAGATGGTAATCTAACATGAGCATATTTTCCCTCTTTAGCCATTAATTGAGCCTCTTGACCAGCTGCTCTAACTAATTTTCCACCTTGACCTGGATTTAATTCGATATTATGAATCATAGTACCTACTGGAATGTTTTCAATTTTCATGCAATTTCCTGGTTTGATATCAGCTTTTTCTCCTGATATTACTTTATCTCCATCTTTTAATCCGATTGGAGCTAAAATATATGATTTTGTTCCATCTTCATATTCTATTAATGCGATATTTGCACTTCTGTTTGGATCATATTCGATTCCTATAACAGTTGCAGGCATATCATCTTTTCTTCTTTTAAAATCTACTAATCTGTATTTTTGTCTGTTTCCTCCACCTTGATGTCTAACAGTGATTCTACCATATGAGTTTCTTCCTGCATTTTTCTTTTTTGTTGTTAATAAAGATTTTTCAGGAGTTGATTTTGTGATTTCATCAAATGTAGAAACTGTCATATTTCTTAGTGATGGAGTTGTTGGTCTAAAATGTTTCATTCCCATTTTTTATTCTCTCCTTTAATATTTTTTGATAGATTTTTTCCTGCTCTATCTGCAGATATTTTTTTATTCGGGTTATTGAATACCCCCATGACTATGCACCCATAAATTCTTCAATAGAATCTTTATATTTTTTAGAAACTTTTTTAACTTTTCCACCTTCAGCAAGATATGTTTCTTCAGATGGGTTTGTATCTATAGTAACTATAGCCTTTTTCCAATCTGGTGTTTTTCCAACATTTCTTCCTACTCTTCTTGTTTTTCCGCTAACATTAATTGTATTAACTTTTAAAACTTTAACTTCAAATAGTTTTTCTACAGCATTAGCTATATCAACTTTTGTAGCTTTTTTATTTACTTTGAAAGTGTATTTACCTTCTTGTAATCCATCATTACTCTTTTCAGTAACTACTGGAGCAATTATAATATCTTCTGGCATCATTATGCATACACCTCCTCTAATTTTTTAACAGTATCTAAAGTTACTACTAAATTTTTGTATTTTAATAAATCATAAACATTTATTGTATTTACTAAAGATGTTTTAACACCTTCAATATTTCTAGCTGATTTTTGAACATTTTCATTCTTTTCAGGTAATAATATTAATGATTTTCCTTCAACTTTTAAGTTGTTTAATGCATTTACCATTTGTTTTGTTTTAATTTCATTGAATGCAAATGTATCTACAACTGTTAATTCATTTTCTAATACTTTAGAACTTAATAAAGATCTTATTGCTAATCTCTTTTCTTTTTTATTAACTGTATATTTGTATGAACGAGGTTTTGGACCTAAAGCTATACCACCTTTTATCCATTGTGGAGCTCTTATGCTTCCTTGTCTTGCTCTACCTGTTCCTTTTTGTCTCCATGGTTTTCTACCACCACCACGAACTTCTGCTCTTGTTTTTGTGCTTTGAGTACCTTGTCTTTGATTAGCTAGATAGTTAACTAATACACTATGTACTACAGCTTCGTTTGGTTCAATTCCAAATACTTCTTCTTTTAAGTCTACACTTGAAACTTTTTTACCTTCAACATTATATACGTCTATACTAGGCATTTCTTAATCCTCCTTCCTTATGCTTTTACGCTCTTTCTAATTTTTAATATTGCACCTTTAGCACCTGGTACACTACCTTTTACTAATAGCACATTTTTATCCATATCAACTTTTACAACATCTAAATTTTGTATTGTAACTGTTACTCTTCCCATATGTCCTGGTAATTTTTTACCTTTGAAAACTCTACCTGGAGTAGATGTTGGTCCCATTGAACCTGGTCTTCTATGATACATAGAACCATGACCCATAGGTCCTCTTGATTGTCCATGACGTTTAATAACACCTTGGAATCCTTTTCCTTTTGTTGTTCCTTGAACATCAATCTTATCTCCGATTTCAAAGCTGTCAGCTTTAATTTCTGTTCCAACTGCTACATCTTCGAAATCATCCACTCTAAACTCTCTTAGATGTTTTTTAGAAGCAATATTTGCTTTTGCAAAATGTCCTTTTTCTGGTTTATTAATTTTAGATTCTTTTACATCTTCGAATCCTAATTGGATAGCATTGTATCCATCAGTTTCAACTGTTTTTACTTGTGCTACTACACAAGGACCAGCTTCAATGACTGTTACTGGAATAACTTTTCCTTGTTCATCAAATATTTGTGTCATTCCAACTTTTTTTCCTATAATTGTTTTCATTTTTAAATTTCCTCCTAACTATTGGCTGATATTTTTTCAATCAGCTTGGTTTTGATTTGCCTTCTTAAACTTTATCTCTATACGAATTTTCTCATACATATATACACTAATTTTTGTATATACTCATGTGTAAATCACATATGAATTTATATTTATAAGAAAACATTTTGAACTTTAAAGTTATAGTTCTAACTAATAATCTTATTCATTTATCTTTTGCTACGCTTTAAAAACTACATAAATTAAAATTAAAGATTATAATTTGATTTCAATATCTACACCTGCAGGTAATTCAACTTTCATTAAAGTATCTACAGTTTTTTGTGTTGGATAAAGAATATCTATAACTCTTTTATGTGTTCTCATTTCAAATTGTTCTCTTGAATCTTTGTCTTTGTGTGGAGAACGTAAAATTGTTATAATCTCCTTTTCTGTTGGTAGTGGAATAGGACCTGAAACTTTTGCTCCTGTTTTTTTAGCAGTATCTACTATTTTTTCAGCAGACTGTTCTAATACTACATGATCATAAGCTTTTAATCTTATTCTGATTTTTTCGCTTGCTACCGCATTTCCTGTTACTGTTGCCATGTAAATTTCCCTCCTTAAAAATATTTTTTATTTTGGTCGGAAGTTATAAACGCACCCTGGTGTTTTGTTAAACTCTAATATTTAAACCCAAGTTTTGCATGATGTATCTTGGGATAAGTGCATGACGTTCTGACAATAAAAAATATGCTTTCATATTTGGCATTATAATTACAGATTAATTACTTTGCTTCATATATTTTAAAGCATTTTTTATCTTTCGAAAGTCTAAATATTTTTAATAACTTACCGCCTGGTCTAAGCCACGACATACTCCATAAGAGTTCCCTCCAACCCTTGTTATCTCAAAGGCTGTAGCCACATCTTACTTCATCGCTAATCTTACATGCCTTACTATTATATACTGATTTATATAGAAAGTCAACAATTTTTTTGTTTTTTCATATATTTTTTATTTCTCTCGGCAACATATTATGGAAAATTCAAGCACTTAAACTGTAACATTTCTATCGTTACAGTTTAAGTGCCCCTGCAAATGACCAGTAATATAACTATTGAATTTTAGAATTTATTTCAAAAGTGTTAGATCTCATAAACACTTTTCTAATCAGTTGTTACTGATGTACTTCCTCCAAACATGCTACTATATGCCTCATTAACCTTCTCCATATTTTCTTCATAATTTACATATTCTGGCAAACCATAATCTACACCAAAAGTGTCAACTGTTATATTAATAATTTTAATAGTATTAACATCATCGTCTTCTTCGTTTGAATCTTCATTTGATGTATTCTCATCTGAAGTGCTATCATCAGATGTATCTTCTGATTCCTCATTTGAATTTTCTTCAGTACTTGCCTCTTCATTTGCTGTAGTTTCTTCGTCAGATGTAGTCTCTGTATCTGAAATATCAACTGAATCATTATCTTCATCATTGCTTTCTTCAACTCTTGTTGCAGCTATAGCTTCTAATACATCCATACCTTCAATAACATGTCCAAATGCAGCATAATATCCATCATAGCTATCTATATCCTCTGTTAATATACAAAAATTGCAATTTGCTGAATTATAACCTTCTTCTGCATATCCAAAATAGCTATAATCATCTCTTTCCATTGTTATTACACCTTTTTTATGTCTTATAAGATTTTCAAAATCATTTGCAATAAAATCACCTTTTATTCCATATACATAATCTTCTGTTGGATTTTCCATTATATTAGATAATTTAGCCTTTTGCATTGACTCATTACCTAGTATTCTATTTGATTCTATAGTCATCTTAAAATCTTTGTAAAATCCGCTATTAGCAAGTTTTATAAAGTTCGCAACTGCATTTGGTGCTACTTGTGGATCTAACTCTAATTTTATTGGATTTTCATAACCTTCTATTTGTATTGTTGCTATAGGATTTTGAACTTTGTACGTTTTTCCTTTTACTAAAAATACACTGACTAACACTATTGCTATTGCAACTAAAATAATTCCAATTCTTAAACATATTTTCTTCATTCGAATTCCTCCATTTTTCTTAAAATTACCATAAGCCTATTATAAACTTATTATTATAAAAATTACAATACTTTTCTAAAATTTTCTTATTTTATTGTATTTAACACTTTTCAAACATGAATCACTGGTATAGTACAATGATTATATAACATAGTAAAATATATTACAGAAATTCTTATAACATTAAATTATCAAAAATAAATTGTTCTTGCATTCTTTTCAAAGATTGCTTGATTGTGCGAGCCCTAATTTCTCCAATTCCATCAACCTCATCTAGTGTTGGAATATCTGCATCTAAAATATGTTGAAAAGATTTAAATGCTTTAACTAAATTCTCAACAATATTGCTAGGTACTCTTGGTATTTTATTTAAAACTCTATATCCTTTTGTAAATACTCCAACTTCATCATAATTATCAAAGGCTTCATAGCCTAGCAATCTAGCTATTAACTGAGTCTTTGTTAATTCATCATGAGTAGTATTTTTTATTTCTTCTAAAATTTGTTCTGGTTTTTTATTTTTATTTGGAACCATATAATCTTTAATTATTAATAATTCCTCTAATTCTAAATCTCCAATCAATTCGTCTAATTGCAGTTGAAGTAATCTGCCTTCTTCTCCTAATTCATATATTGCCTTTCTTACTTCATCTGCTACCTTCATTACCATTTCAGCTCTTTGTATTGCAATTATTACATTTTCCAATGTTACAATATCATTAAATTCATATTCATTTAATAAATTCAATTTGCTGTCGAAAACTTTCTTATATTTTTCCACTGTTTGTAAAGCTTGATTTGCCTTGGTTATTACTTTTGATGTATCCTCTAAAACATATCTAAAATTTCCTTTAAAAAGTGTTATAATATTTCTTCTTTGTGAGACACTTATTACTAATTCTCCTGTCTGTTTTGCGGTTCTTTCAGCAGTTCTATGACGAGTTCCAGTTTCTGTTGTTGGAATCTCTGAAGATGGTATTAGCTGTGTATTGGCTAATAATATTTTCTTTAAATCTGCACTTAAAACTATGGCACCATCCATTTTAGCAAGTTCATACAATTTTGCTGATGTATAATCAACATTTATATTAAAACCTCCATCAACTATATCTAAAACCTCTTTTGTATCACCTATAACTATTAAAGCTCCAGTTTTAGCTTTTAATATATTTTCTAGCCCTTCTCGAATTGGTGTACCCGGTGCTATTAACTTTACTATTTCTACCATCATGTTGTCATCTTTTGCTAATGCCAAATTTACCCCCTCCTAGTATAATAATGTAAAAACTTATTTTATATACACTATTTCAATCCAATGCTTTTCATTGCTTCACTAATGTTTTTCACGCCTATTATATCTAATTTATAATTTTCTTTCAATAGTTTTTTGTTACTTTCTGGAATTATACATGTTTTAAAGCCTAATTTCTCTGCTTCTTTTAGTCTCTTATCAATTAAATTTATCGTTCTAATTTCACCTGTTAGACCTACTTCCCCCATGACTACCACGTCTTTTGCAATACTTAAATTTTTAAAACTAGATGCTACTGCAGCCACAATACCCAAATCTACTGCTGGCTCTGTAATTTTCATTCCACTTACTACATTTACGTATGCATCCTGATTTCCTAAATTAAATCCCGCCTTCTTCTCCAATACTGCCATCAGAAGTGTTAATCTATTATAATCTATTCCACTAGCATTCCTCCTTGGCATTCCAAAAATACTTGGTGTAGTTAATGCTTGAATTTCAATTAATAATGGCCTTGTTCCTTCCATACTTGCAACTATTACGGAACCTGCGGGATTATCTTCTCTATCTGAAATTAGCACTGCAGATGGATTTGATATTTCAACCATTCCCTCATTTTGCATTTCAAACATTCCAACTTCATTTGTTGAGCCAAATCTATTTTTTACACCTCTTAAAATTCTATATGAAAAATATCTTTCACCTTCTAAATATAAAACAGTATCCACCATATGTTCAAGTACTCTTGGTCCTGCTATATTACCTTCTTTTGTAACATGTCCTATGATTATAGTTGTTATACCATTTGTTTTACATAATTTCATAATTCTTGCTGTGATTTCTCTTACTTGACTAACAGTTCCCGGAGCTGATGTTATTTCATCTGAGTACATTGTTTGAATTGAATCTATAATAACAAGTTTTGGATTCATGTCTAAAATTGCTGTTTGAATTATGTCCATATCTGTTTCGCCTAGAAACATTAAGTTTGGATTTTTAATACCTAGTCTATCTGCTCTTAGTTTTATTTGTTCTGCTGATTCTTCCCCAGATACATATAATACTTTGCCTTCTCCTTTTACTTTGTCGCATATTTGTAGAATTAATGTAGATTTTCCTATACCGGGCTCACCACCTAATAGAACTAAAGAACCATTTACTAGACCGCCCCCTAATACTCTGTCTAGTTCATTAAAGCCTGATGAAACTCTTGTATCTTCTTTGCCAATTACTTCGTTTAGTTGTAAAGGTCTGCTACTTTTTTTAGCTATACTGGTTGCTCCTAATTTATCATTTGATTTTGCTATTTTTTCTTCATAAAAAGTATTCCATTCGTTACAGCTTGGGCATTTTCCCAACCATTTTGTTGATTCATAACCACATCCGCTACATACAAATATTGTTTTCGTTTTGTTTGCCATCTTTACCTCCTGCATAAAATTTAGAGGAGGACAAACTGAAATTTCAGCCGTCCCCCTTCTTTTTTCAATCTACATTCCACATATTGTAGTGGACTTTGATTTTTATTTTAGCATTTTTTTTATAGTGTTTCAAGTATTTTTTCATTAATTTTTATTATGGTTTGTTAGTATTTAACACTTTTCCTATAAGCAATTACTGTAGAGTAGAAAACAGTAATAATTGCTCACATCTCTACTTCAATTTCATTAACACTACCATCACTTTGCAATTTCACTTTTCCATCTTCTACAACACTTCCATTTAAACTAACCTTTTTTACCCCAGTATTTTTTCCACTTTTATTAATAACTTTTATATTATATATGCTCTCACCATATTTATATCTAATACTATATTCATTCCAACTACTTGAAATAGATGGTTTAAAATACATATAACCATTTAAAATATTTAATCCTAAGATATATTTAATTCCAGCTATATACATCCAACTACTTGAGCCTGTATACCATGTCCAGCCTCCTCTTCCAGCTAAATTTCCCTGTCCATAAATATCTGCTGGAATAATATATGGTTCGACTTTGTATTTCATGACTGCATCTTTTGTTTTACTATGCTCAATTGGGTTTATCATTCTAAAAAATTCTACTGCTTTATCTCCAAAACCTAATATTGCTTCGGCAATTATAACCCAAATTGCAGCATGTGTATACTGACCACCATTTTCTCTTGTTCCTGGCAAATATGATTTTATATATCCGGGTTCTAATGTTCCATTTTCAAAAGGAGGATCTAATAATTTTATAAGTCCATTTTCTGCATCTACTAAGTGATTTTCTAGGCTCTCCATTGATATATATTTTTTATCATTGTCACCCATGTTTGAAATTACAGACCAACTTTGTGCTATACTATCAATTTTACATTCATCATTTTGCAAACTACCTAAAGCTCTTCCATCATCCATAAATGCTCTTTTAAACCATCTTCCATCCCATGCATTTGCATTTACTGCTTTTCTTAACTGCTCTATTATTTGTTTATATTGTTCAGATTTTTTTGTTCCTACATTTTTATCTAAATCATTTATATTATCTCTTGCCTCAACATACTCACATATTTTCACAAACTTATCTAAAACACTACACAAGAAAAACGCAAGCCATACACTTTCACCTTTTCCTTTGTTTCCAACTGTACTAAATCCATCATTCCAATCACCAGAACCAATTTTAGGCAAGCCATGTTCCCCAAAATTGAGTGATTTTTCAATTGCCCTTATACAATGTTCATATATACTGCCTTTTACTTCAGAAGGCAAATATAAATCATACCTTTCATCAACTGTTTCTTCTAAAACTGCACCATTTAAATAATTTGTTTCTATATCAAGAATACTGTAATCATTAGTAAATTCAATATAATCAGCTACAACATATGGTAGCCATAATAAATCATCAGAAAATCTAGTTCTAATTCCTCTATTAGTTTCTTCATGCCACCAATGCTCTACATCACCTTCTATAAATTGATGTTTACTATGCTTTATTATTTGATTTTTGGTAATTTCTGGATTAACATATTTAGCACTTATACTATCTTGAAGTTGATCCCTAAAGCCAAAAGCTCCTCCTGATTGGTAAAACCCAGTTCTTCCCCACATTCTACTTGCCAAAGTTTGATACATAGACCAACCATTTAAAATAATATTCATAGATTCCACTGGTACATTAACTTGAATTGTAGTTAGCAATTCATCCCAATATCTTCTAATCAATTCATTTTCCTGAATACAATTATTCAAATTACTGTATTTATACGCCAAATCTTGACATCCAATTATGGTATCACTTGTTCCCAAAACTATTGATATTTCTTTGTTTTCGAGTGATTCTAATTCAATTTCCAATTCAATTGCTATAATATTACTAACTTTATCTATAAATTTATTGCTAAAATTATCAAGTCTAAGACCATCTGGATCTCGTAAACCACCATTTCCAATGAATTCCCTTTTTAGGCCTGTATATGATTTTATTTTCTCACTACTTGAAACAAATATAATATTTTTATAATCTGAACTAGTAACATTTTCAGCTAAAATTGTGTTTGAATTTCTATCATATCTAAAACTTAAAAACTCACTTGTTTTAATTTCATCTTCCCCAATTACTGGTTTTATATAATATACTAATTTTAATTTTCTTCTTCGCGGTGTTTCATTTTTTAGCCTAATTATTTGAACCTTTGCACTATCTTCCTTAGGTACAAATATTTCAATTTCTTGCTTTATTCCGTAAACTTGTATGCATATATTTAGCATATCCAAATCCATAAACTGCATAATAATCATTATTATCAGGCATTGGATTTAAGCCTAACGACCATGATTTTTTAGTTTCATCATCTTTTAAATATATAACTTCAGAAGGTACATCTAAAATAGGATTATTTGACCATGCTGTTATTCTATTTAATCTACTATTATTATACCATGAATATCCTCCCATTCCATCTGTTACCAAAGTTCCAAAATTTTGATTTGCCATAATATGACTCCATGGCATTGGAACATTTTCCTCTTTATTTACTTTTATTAAATATTCTTTTCCATCTGGTGAAAATCCGCCATATTCATTATAATATTTTAAATCATTATTTAATAATTGATTATCACTTTTAACCTCTTCAATTAATTCTATTTTTTCAACTCCATCATTTACATTTATTTTTGGAGCATCTTCTTCTAAATCATTTAATTGTAAACTTAAACTTCCATTTTGTGCATCTATTATTAATTTTGAATATACTGAAATTAACTTTTTATCCTCATTTTTAATATTACTTAGAACATATATTCCACCCTTTACATTTAACATATATGCCATATTTCTATTTAGAATTGCATCATGAATAGCATCTTTAACATAACTATCATATTTTTCTTTTTCTTCATTTAATATGACTAAATCTATATTAAGATTTTTTGTTTTAAAGTATTCATATGCCTTAATTAATTCAGATATCACATCAATATCATTTATATTTTTTATTTTAGCAAATATAATTGGTAAATCTCCAGAAATTCCAAACTTCCATAACTCTGAAATTGGATATAACTTTTCTGCATCTATTTTCACATGTGAATTCAAATTATTACCTAATATATAAGTTAGTAATCGTTGATAATTAGAAAGATCCTTGCTATTTAATTCTAAATATCTATTCTCTGCTTCAACTCTAGCTCTTGATAACTCAAAGGTTCTTTTATTATTGTCTATATTCATATATTTTTGAATTGTTTTTAATACATAATCTCTATCCTCAGATACACAAATTATAAAATCTAATTTAATATTTTCTTTTGCCTTTATATTTATAGTCTTTCTCATTGCTATTATTGAGTCTGTGGTTAATTCTACTTTTTTACTAAATGGCTTAGAATTTTCAACTAATTTTGGAATACCAAAATTATTCCTTCCTACAAACCTTTCTTTATTTATCTCAAATTCCACATCTCCGATTGTTTTAGCTTCTGAATAAAAATTAACTGCCATATATATTTCTTGTTGACCCTCTGAACGTTTTTTTCTCTTGACTAAAATTGTATTACTATCTGCAATATACTCGTAACTTAAAAACAAATTGTTGAATGCTGGATGTGCATAATCTTGTTCTTTATTGGATAACACTGGTTCTAAAAATGAAGTAATTTCTAATGTTTCATCTGTGTTTCCTAAATTCTTGACTTCAAGTCTTCTTATTTCAACAGAATCGCTTGAACTTACTGTAACTTTCGTACTTGTTTCAATATTTCCATCTAATCTGACAATTTTAGTTTTGTCTGGTGAAAAGCTAACACTATATTTATCTGGCTTTTCTGTTATTTGATTATAACCATTTGCCCATATTTTCTTATTTTTGATATTCTTTATATAAAAATAAATTCCCTGATTTACATCTGATGTTGGCTTATATCTATTTATCAAAATATCTTTATATTTACTATAACCATTACCTTTATCATCTAAAATAATTGTATAATCTTTATTAGAAATTAAATTGTACTTTTCAATATCATTATTAATTTTTGTAAATGTTTTTTCAACATAAAAATCGTAATCACTATATTTAATTTTTTCAACTTTTTCCTTCTTCTCTTTTGTAATAATAACATTTTCAGGCATTCTTTCTTCTAAAAGTATGTTTATTGCTTGTATTTCCGGATTTTTCATAAATCTTTTTTGAAGAATATTATTATTAAATAAGTTGTTTATTGATAATAATATTAAACCTTGATGATGTGCCATATATGTTTTTACATTTTCATATTTCTTATTTTTACTTACTCTATTTGGAGTATAATCTATTGCTTCATAAAATCCATATTTACTATACATTCCCTGTTTTTCAAGTCTTTTTAAATTTTCTAATACTCCTTTTGGATCTTCGTTTATTGCAAGTATTGAGCCATATGATGATATAACCATTTCATCTGCTAATCCTCTTTTTAAGCCTAGCCACGGTATTCCAAATGCTTTATATTGATAATTATTATTTAAATCTTTTAAATTAAATGCTGATTCAGAAATTCCCCATGGAATGCCTAGCTTTTTAGCATATTCTTTTTGACTCATTATCATAAATTTACAAGATTCATCTAATAAACTTCCCGGATATTTTGGAATATTTATGTTTGGCATTAGATATTCAAAGGCAGTTCCCGACCATGATATTAAGCCTTTATATTTGTTTAAAACAGTTAATGTTCTACTTAAGTTATACCAGTTTTTTACATCTATATCTTTCTTAGCAATTGCAACGAGACTTGCTTGCCTTGCCTCTGAAGCTAATAAATCATAATATGAATCTACTAATTTATTTTCTTCTACATCAAATCCTACTGAAAATAGGTTGTTTTTGTAATCAAATAACTTTGAAAAATCTGTGTTTTTTATTAACTCTGATATTTGCAATTTCATGTTTTTGACTTTTTCTAATATATCACTTGCTAAATCTTCTGGTGGATTATTCTCTATACCCTCTAAATACTGAAAAACAACATAAAAATATCCTACAAGATTCCCACTATCAACTGATGAAACAAATCTAGGTGTTAATGGTTGTAAATCCTCTAAATTGTACCAGTTATATAAATGCCCATTCCATTTTTGCAAACTGCTAACTACATTAACCATTTTTTCTAATAAGTTAATTGTATCAGTTACATTCTCAAAACCTAAATCATAGCTAGAAATTACTGCAAGCATTCCTAAGCCTATATTAGTTGAAGATGTCCTTAACACTATTCTTGGGTTTCTATCATCTTGATAATTATCTGGTGGTAGATAATTTGTATTTTCATTTATATAATCCTTGAAAAATTGCCATGTTCTTTTAGCAATTTCTAATGTATGCTCTTTTTCATTTTTACTTAACAAATCTATTTTATTTATATTTTTAATTGGTCTGCTTATTAAATACATAATACTTGGTGCTATAATCCATAAAATTGATATTGCTAAAATTATTATTCCTATTACATTTTCAAAGTTTGCCAATAATACAATAGCCAATCCCAAAAGTCCAACTATTATATTTGGAATCATGCTGAAAAAATAGTTTTTCAAATTATTTTTTGAACTTTTTTCCGCTTCTTCAGCAGTAACCCATTCCAATAAATTTTTTTTACTAATTAACATTCTATATAAACTTGTAATCTCTGCATTGTATGACATATATGCCTTATCTGGCAATGTTATTATAGCTAGAAAAGTTTTTACCAAACTGTTTTTTATTGTAGTTTGATTTTTCTCAAAAGTTCGTTGTTTTGTTTCTCCCTCTTTTTTGAAAACAATTTTATTGATAATCTCTAGGCAATATGATATTGTCAAACTGAAAAATAAGAATAAAATTATTGGCCATATTGATATATCATAAAGTGCTTTTGCTAATACCATTATGAATAGTGATATTAATACACTAGTCTCCAATTTGCTTCTTAAAATATTATCTATAATTTTGTATTTAGATAATATATTTAATTTCTTATTTTTTACCCATTTTAATATTTGATAATCTCCTCTAATCCACCTATGAAGCCTTTTCTTGAAAGCCAAATAATTGGTAGGATATCCATCCATCAGCATTACATCAGAAACCATACCACATCTTAAATATGAACCTTCAAGTAAATCATGACTTAGAACTGTATTTTCAGGTATCTCGTTTTTCAAGACTTCTGAAAATGCTTGTAAATCATATATTCCTTTTCCAGTAAAAATTCCTTCATCAAAGTTATCTTGATATACATCAAAAATTGCATTTACATATGAATCTGTTCCACCTAAACCAGAAAAAATCTTGGTAAATAAACTTCTTCTTACTTCTAATAATCCAACACCAACTCTTGGTTGCATTAATGCATGTCCATCTATAATTATATTTTGTTTTTTATCTATTATAGGTTTATTTAATATATGAGCCATTGCACCTATAAGCTCTAGTCCTGAATTTAGCACTAAATCTGTATCACTATCTAATGTAATTACATATTTTATTTTTGGTATATTATTTTGTGGATTACTAATAGAATTTCCTTTACTATCACTATAAACTTTATTATCTTCAAAACTATTATACAAAAATGGACTTTTTATATTTCCCAATAAATACTCATTAAATTGATTTATTGCTCCTCTTTTTCTTTCCCAACCTAGATAACATGATTCTCCTTCATTCCAAACTCTTTTTCTGTAAATGAAATTGAATTTATTGTATTTAATATCAGGATATTTTTCGTTTAACCTTTTTATCTCTTCAACTCCAGCTTCTATAATTTCATCATCAAAACTTTCTCTTTCATTATTACTACTTGAGCAATCTCCCAATAATGTAAAATATAAATTTTCACTTTTGTTTGCAATATAAAAGACTTCTAATTTTGAAAATAATTCATGAACTTTTTCCTTTGTTTTTACTATAGTTGGAATAATTACCATAGTTGAGCTTTCTTCTGGTATACCAGATTTAAAATCTAATTTAGGTATCATTTTCGGCTTGATTAATTTACTTAAAATATATTGGATTAATTGTACAGCTATTGTTTGACTTGGTATTAATGTAGTAACAAAAATTAATGCAGAAATAATTATATTAACACCTCTATTATACACATATATTCCACATAAAAGGCTTATTAATATGGCTAAAATAGTTACTCCATAAATATATATTTGCATTTTTGTCTTTGGATTTGTAGATTTTACTTTTTTATTTAGTAATTCTGATAATAGAGTACTCTTTCCTTTTGAAATTAAGTAATACCCAATATGAGACTCTTTTCTTTCAAGTGTATTTTTTTCACTACTCGATTTTTCTTCTAATTCAGAATCTAGTTTTTTTGCATTATTTTCCGCTAGTTCCAAACACTTTTTGGCAATATACATTTCTGAAATCTTAGTCTTTTTAGCAATTTTCTCTATTTCTCTTCTATAATAAGCCCTAGTTTTATAATCCATCTTACTATACACACCTGCTGGATCTTTTTTTAAGACCTCTTCAACTCCATTTATCTGCTCAAAAATCTCTAAAAAATTAACCCTAATTATTGTATTAATACTGGTAATAGAATTCCCCATTGAAACCTTTTTTACAGCAATATCAAAATGCTCTTTTTGAATAACTTCAGCAATACTTAGTCCCATTTTATCAACTTGTTCTTCCAAAATATTTAAAAAAGCATATGTTTGTTTACCATATTGCTTTAATCTATAAGACATATATTCAATAAAAGGATATTTCATTTCTCCATATCCATATGTTTTACTTGAGGATATATTTTTAAATTTCAAATTTTCCTTGTTTTCAACTAATCTTTCTATAATATTTTCTACCTTATATTTTTGCATTTGAGATGAATATATTTTTTCGCAAATCCCACGAATGTTTTCTATTAATGAAATTTGCAAGAATATACCTATATTCCAAATCTCCTCCATACTCAAGTTTTTCTTTGTTTGATATGCTTGTAATAAACTACTTAAATTATTTCTATCTATTGTACCATCTGTGTATGCAACAATTTCTGCAGCTAAAACATACACCCTTGCAAAACCTTTATAAGTTCCATTTTCTAAGCCTATAAAACTAGTATATTTTTTTAATGGCATATCTTTAATAATGGTTTTCACAGTTTTTTCTACTATATAGTAATTATCTAAAATCCACTCTCCTGCTGGATGTATAGGAATTCCTAATTTCAAGTGTTCTGTTAATGTATTATATACATTTGTTATATATTCAAAATTTTCTCTTAACCTTGGTATTGGATATGTGTCTTTATCAGATTTGTTTTTTAATATATTATCTGAAGCCAATTTAGCTAAATAATTTTCTAATTGATGTTTATCAAGTAAAACGCCCTTAATATTCAATATTCTATGATTTCCCAAACTTGCCACCTCTTGTATTTTTAATATTTCTTTTTTTAGAAATATTTTCTCCAAATTTGGGAATTTTTATGCATATAAAAAGCGAAACAATCTAGTTTCGCTTTTCTATACTTTAAATCTTTATTTTATTTTTTGTAATTATCTACGATTTCGTTCAGATTTCCATTCTTCATAATCAAAACCATCATCTTCTTTTTTCTCATTGGTTAGTTCATCTTGATTAGCTATTTTACTAGCTGATGGTATTGCAGGAGTATAGGTTCTTGTTTCTATTAAAGTTCCTTCTTTATCACCATCACCATCTCTATCTTCTGTAACATCCCTAACTTCGATACTACCACCATTGGTTATTCTAGCATCAATTTTAACAGTTTCACCATTCCTATCTTTAAATGTAATTACATCTCCTTTTTTTATATCTTCTTTTTCTTCACCATTTTCAATACTGTCAATTGTTCCCATTTCAGTTTTAGCACCCATATATGGTGTGATTTCGACAAACTCATCCTTATTATTTCCCTGAGCATTATCTTTTCTCTGAGCCATAACTTTTGGTTTTCCATCTATCATAACAACACAGACCGAAAAATAGTCAAGTTCATCCAAATTTGTTACAAGTCTTCTTGCAAACTCTCTGTCTTTTATTAAAGCAAATTGATGTTGTTGTAGCTCTTTTCGTGTGAGTACTAACCCTTTATTATCTTTAATATCCTTTGAGTTCTGCTGATTTTGATTAATAACATTTTCATATTCTTTGTTACTTGATGTTTTGTTTTGCTCTCTTGCTTTTTCTTCTTCTATCTTCTGAACATTTTGCCTCTGCCTTTCAATTTCTTGTGCTTTTTCTTTTTCATGTTCTTGTTGTTTTCTAATCATTTCCATTACATCTGCCTCTATATCATTTGAATCTAATGCCAACATTTTATAATAAGGACCTAGCTTTTTCATTAAATGATCTTTGTATTCATCTGTTCTTTTTATCTTCTTATTATCCCCAACAATACCCATTACAATTCCATCTTCGGTTACTACTCTAAATATTGGTCCTTGCTTTCCAATTGATATTGGTTCAACTGTAGCATTTTTCTCAATATATGTTGTATGTTTTTCATTATTTACTAACACGAATTCTTCAATTACTTTTTGATTTCTTGTATCTCTTTCTTTCATACAATCACCTCTATTATCATTGTAACATATTTTTCAAATAATTCCAATTTTATCATATCACAATTTTAATTAATATTACAGTTCATGTTCCTAACTAATACCAAATTTCCTCTTCTCATCAAAATGCGTAGTTTTTATAACCTTACCAAACTTCAACTCATTACTCAATTTCTGAATTTCCATAATAGCAATCGGTAATAGAGAAATACCAATTGTATATAACCATTGTTTACCCGTCAAACTGGTTAATTTAAACACTTCCGCAAATTGTGGCACTAACACAACAATAGTCTGTAAAAATGCGCCTCCAATAAATGCAAACATTAAAAACTTATTTTGAAATAATCCAGTCTTAAATATGGACTCCTCACTTCTAATATTAAAACTATGCACTAATTCAAGTAAACCCAATGATACAAAAGCCATGGTTCTTCCTACTTCCAAATTATACAAACTCTTTCCTACAGTAAACGCAAACAAATTTAATATTCCAATCATTGAACCTTCAACCAATATTCGCCCCCATAATCCATCAGCAAAAATACTCTTTTTAGGATTTCTAGGCTTCTCTGCCATAATATTTTTCTCTGGATTTTCTAGCCCTAGAGCAATTGCTGGTAATGAATCTGTAATTAAGTTTATCCACAATAATTGAATTGCAAGTAATGGTGATCTCATTCCTATTAATAATCCTAGAAAAATAGTGACTATCTCACCAACATTTGTGGCAATTAAAAAATGTATGGCTTTTCTAATATTATTAAAAATTGTTCTTCCATATTTCACTGCTTCTACTATTGTAACAAAATTATCATCAGTAAGTACCATATCTGCAGCATTTTTTGCTACATCTGTTCCATTTAACCCCATAGCAATTCCTATATCTGCATTTTTTAGTGCAGGTGCATCATTTACACCATCTCCAGTCATTGCGACTACTGCTCCTGTTGATTGAAAAGCCTTTACAATTTCAACTTTGTGTTCTGGTGTAACTCTTGCAAATACAGAATATTTCATAATATTCTTTTTAAACTCATCTTTAGGAATTCTATCTAATTCGCTTCCTGTTATTGATAAATCATTTTTTCTCAGAATTCCTAATTCACTTGCTATTGCATTTGCTGTTGTGATATGGTCACCTGTTATCATAACTGTTTTTATTCCAGCCTTTCTACATGTAGCAATAGCTTCTTTTACTCCCTCTCTTGGAGGATCTATCATTCCAATTAAACCTGTAAAAATCAAGTCATTTTCTATATAATTGCTTTCTATTTTATTTGGTAATACATCAACATCTTTATAAGCAACAGCTATAACTCTTAATGCACTTTGAGCCATTCTTTCATTTTGATCTTCTATAACTTTCATAATAGATGTTCCCATACTTGAAATTTGATTATCTAAATAATATTTACTGCATTTTTTTATCAGAACATCAGGTGCACCCTTTGTAATTATTCTGTATCTATTTCCTATTTTATGTATAGTTGTCATCAATTTTCTGGATGAGTCAAATGGTATGTCATTTATTCTTTCAAACTGATTACACAATCCCTTCTTAGTTTTTCCCAGTTTGTAACATTCATTAACAATAGCAACCTCAGTTGGATCTCCTGTTACATTTGCTTTTCCCTCATCATAATAAATTTCCGCATCTGTACACAGTGTAGCCAGTTCTACAATAAAATTAGTATTTTCATTATTTGATTGTAATTTTGAGCTAGGAGTTAATACTTGTACAACCTGCATTTTATTCTGAGTTAGTGTTCCTGTTTTATCAGAACAAATTACACTACTACTTCCTAGAGTTTCAACAGCAGGTAATTTTCTAATAATACTATTTTTCTTAGCCATTTTTGTAACACCTATTGAAAGTACTATTGTAACAATAGCAGGCAGTCCCTCTGGAATAGCAGCAACAGCCAAACCTACTGAAGTCATAAACATTTCAATTGGAGAAATTCTTTTTATTAATCCTATGAAGAAAATTAATGCACAAATACCTAAACATGCAATTCCTAAAGTTTTTCCAACTTCTGATAATTTTCTTTGAATAGGAGTTTCTGGAGATTCATTTGTTATAATCATTTTAGCAATTTTTCCAACTTTAGTATTCATAGCAGTTTCGGTAACAACCGCTTCTCCATGTCCATTGACTATAACAGTGGTTGCAAAAACCATATTTAAGCAATCTCCAATACTAGTCTTTTCGTTCAATAATATAGTTGCATTTTTTTCAACAGGAACAGTTTCACCTGTTAGACTTGACTCTTCAACCTTTAAATTGAAACTACTTATTAATCTACAATCTGCCGGGACAAAGTTTCCTGCTTCTAAAATAACAATATCTCCTGGAACTAATTCACTACTATTAATCTGTTTAACCCTTCCTTCTCTTCTAACCTTCACCACAGGAGCTGTCATTTTTTTTAATGCATCCAAGGATTTCTCTGCTTTTGCCTCTTGAACAATACCCATAATAGCATTAAATACAACAATTGCAATTATTATAATAGAGTCTAAATAATCATTTGATCCCTGTACTTTTTCAATCAGGGCAGATACAATAGATGCTATAATTAAAATAATAATCATAAAATCATTAAATTGTTTGATAAACTTTACAAACAAATTATCTTTAGGCTTGTCCTCTAATTTGTTTTCACCATATTCTTGAAAGCGCTTTTCAGCTTCCTCATTTGTTAATCCATACTGATAATTAGTTTTTAGTTTTTGCTTGACTTCACTAAGATTTAAAGCTTGCCACATAATTTATCCTCCTTTGTGTACAATATATTAATATATATGCTATTGAGAAATAAATTATGACTAATCTAAAAGTCAAAAAAACTTCCTCTTAAAAAATTTTGGGATGTCCCAAAATTTCCAAGAGGAAGTTTCTTTGTACTATTTTATCTGATTTTTAATCTATAGTTTTTGTATCCGTTATGTTCCTTCCTTAAAATAGTATTGTGTTTGGCGGCTTGTCGAAGAGATGATACATTATTTTCTTCAATTTCAAAAGATAATTCTTCATATTGGGTATTATCCTTAAGCCACTCTACAAAAGCCTTCATTGCAATTGTCATAATACCCTGTCCTCTAAACTCTTTCGAAATAATCTCAGAAACATCCAAAACTTTTCCTTCCATCCGAACCGCAATAATCGCCCCCACCATTATATTCTCCTTTTCAATTGCCAAATAAAAATCATTGATACAATCTCCACGGGAATAAATTGCTACGGTTGAGAAACATTCCTCAACATTCTCAGGATAAGCGAACATCACATATTGCTTAACTTTCGGCTCATGTGCAATTCTGTAGAATTCCTCTACATCACACAACGTAAAACTCCGTAACCTATACTCGCCTGCATGAATTATCATACAAACACCTCCATAAAAATTTTACACAATTATACCACACTTTAATCTCTTTTACAAGAAATTAAAGGAACAGTATGAGTTTTTGATTCTGGGGATTTATTTATTTTTCGATACTTTCGGACACTTATTTAAAAAATTGTTAGATTTAA
>CANQKT010000049.1 GCA_947624525.1 uncultured Clostridia bacterium
TATGCTAAAAACGGGCATTTAAACGTGAACCATAAATTTTTCAATGAAAATGGGCAGTTACTATTAAATTCAACGTACTAAAAATAAAAATAAAAAAATTCGACAAAATATTGCAATAAAATACATGGACTGTTATAATAAAATTGAGCGTTAAAAAATAACGCAACAGAAAAAAGCGGAGGATAAAATGGGAGATATAAATGTATTTACAGGACCTATGAAATGTGGAAAAAGCCATGTGATTTTACAAGAGGCAAAAAGACAAATGATAGCTGGAAAGACAATTCAAATTTTCAAACCAGGTATTGATTGTAGATTTTCAAAAGATTATGTACAAGACAGAAATGGAAATAAATTAAAAGCGATTAATATAGATAGTATAGATGAATTAAAAGAGTATGATGCAGATGTTTATGTAATAGATGAATTTCAATTTTTAAATGGAGATGTAAAAGTTATAGAAGATTTAGCAGAACAGGGGAAAAAGTTTTTTATAGCTGGATTAAATTTGACAGCTGAAAAGAAGCCTTTTGGTAAAATGGGAGATTTACTTTGTGTTTCAGACCATGTAACAACTATGACATCAATTTGTGATATATGCAAAAGAGATAATGCTATTTTTAGTTTTTACAAGGGTGATACAAAATGTGGAGATATAGAAATAGGTGATTCAGATTATATTCCAGTATGTAGAGAATGCTATAATGAAATGGTTGAAAAATACAAAAGTAATAAGTAATAACTATATCACCAAGAATATACAATAGATAATATATTGTATTCTATTAATAAAAAATTTTGGAATTACAGAAAGAGGTGTGTGATTAATATGAAAAGATATTTAAAAATATTTTTTAAAATCTCAATTACATTATTTTTAATAACTTGTTTATGTATACAAATCACTAGTAGCCGAAGTCATGCAGATGCAGGTTATCATTCAAGCTATAGTGGTGGTTCATCATCAAGCAGTAGTTCAAGTCATAGTAGTAGTTCAAGTAGTTCAAGTGGTTCAAGTGGTTCATCAGGAGGCATACACAGCATAGGTTCGGATTTGATGAGTGTGTTTATTTGGATAGTACTTTGTATAATCATCAGTTGTATAGCTAATAAAGCTAAATCGTCTTCTAGATCAACGAAATTAATTACAAAATTGCAATCAAATAATTTAGTAATTAATAAAATTAAAGAAATATTACCTGATTTTGATGAAAATAAATTTTTACAAGATGGATATAAAATATTTCTTGATGTAGAGAATGCATGGATGAATTTTGAATTAGAAAAAGTTCGCAATAGCATTACTGATGAAATGTTTAATATGTATGAATCACAACTTTCTAGTATGGAAATTAAGGGAGAACAAAATATAATGAGTGACTTCATTATGAGAGATTGCGCAATAGATAGTTATAATAAACAAAATGATAATATTGAAATTACAGCTAAATACATTATAGAGTTTTATGATTATATTATAGAAAAATCTACTGGAAAAGTATTAAGAGGAGATAAATATAGAAAGTTAAGAATGTATTATGACTTTACATTTATAATGAGTGATAAAAAGGAAAATATAGATAAATGTCCAAATTGTGGAGCACCATTAAAGATTAATTCAGCTGGAGTTTGCGAATATTGTGGTTCTAAGGTTGTTGGAGATAGTACAAATTGGGTAATGTCAAAAAAAGTATGTACAAGACAAGAAAATTTATAGCAATTAAATAAGTGGGCAGAGACAAGAGGAAAACTCTGCTACTTTGTCTCAAATGAAAGGAAGTATTAAATATGAGTGTTTTGGATAATTTAATAAAAGAGGATGTTAATTTTTCAGAGGCAAAATTTAAGGCTAAGGTTGACAATGTGTTTATACAGACATATACAGCAGTAATGAAACAAGATCTTCAGAAAGTAAAACATTTTTTATCAAATGAAGTATATGAGAAATATAATAAAAAAATTCAAAATTTGCAAAATAAAAATCAAATACAAATTTATGATGAATTAAATGTATCTGATACCAATATTATAAATATTTCAGAACTAGAGGATAAGTTTGTTATAGAAGTTAGTCTTTTGACAAAATATTTAGATTATATAATAGCAAAAGACACTAGAAAATATATTTCAGGTGACAAAGAATGTAGAGTAGAAAAAAGATTAAAATTGACTTTTTCAAAAATAAAAAATGCAAAACAACAACAAGCTGCAAGAGTATGTCCTGGATGTGGTGCTAATATGGATATTAATAAAAGTGGTGTTTGTGAATATTGTGGGACAATTTATACTCTTAAGGAATATGATTGGATTTTAGATAGTATAAATGATTAGTAACAAAAAATAGAATAACATAAAATTCTGCATAAATTTTTCCTAAATTGTAATAATAAAAATATAAACTGAAAAACAAGGAGGGAAAAAATGAAAGCAACCGGAGTAGTTAGAAGAATAGATGATTTGGGAAGAGTTGTTATTCCAAAGGAAATAAGAAAAACTTTAAGAATAAAGGAGGGAGATCCTCTAGAAATATTTACAGATAAAGAAGGAGAAATAATACTGAAAAAATATTCTCCAATAGGCGAACTTTCAGAATTTGCTACAGAATATGCAGAAACTCTTGCTAAAACTACAGGACATATTGCATGTATAACAGATAAAGATACGGTAATAGCAGTATCAGGAGGTTCTAAAAAAGAATATTTGGAGCAAGGAATAAGTCCAGAACTAGAACAAATAATGGATGAAAAAGAAAATTATACAAGTAAGGAAAACAATGACATTGCAATTCCTATCACAAAAAATGAAAATAATAGCAAGAAGAATAATGCACAAGTTGTGTATCCAATTATAGCAGATGGAGATGTAATAGGTACAGTTATATTATTATCAAAAGATGAAAATACAAAGATGTCTGAAGTTGAACAAAAGGTAGTTCAATCAGCAGCTAGCTTTTTAGGAACTCAAATGGAGTTATAAATTATTATTAATATCGGAGATATTTTATATTATTAAAATAATCTCCGATTTTTATTGGATGATGAAGCGTGTTTCTATCTCAAGTATTTTATATAATATTACAGAAATATTAAATTTATATTACATTTGTAATATTTGTTACAAATTTTAAATAATGTGATATTATATGATTAACAATTAGTCGAAACAAGAGAGGAGAATAATATGGAGAAAGTCACGAATGAGAAAAGTCTAGTAAAGGTTGATAATAGTATCTTTTCAAGAATTAGAAAGTTTTGTGCCAATTTTTTTTATAAATTCAGAAACAATAAAAATAAGGATTTAGATTATGATGAATATGAAGAAATAGATATTATGGTTGAGAATAATGAAGAACAGCCTGTTGTTAAGACTAACAAGTTATTTAATTATGATGCAGAAGATAATATGGAAAGTAATGCAGAAAGTGTTGATGGAGATAAGGAAATGAATAGTGAAAGTGGGATAAATAGTAAATCAACAAATAGTGAAGTAACATATGAAACTGTTGAATTAGATAATCAAGATGATGATTCGAATGTTATATATTTATTTGAGAAAAAAAGGGAAAAGAGTGTTTTAGAAGAAAGGGAAGAATTAGAAAGAAAGTTAAAGAATTATTATGAAAGCATAAAAAGTGGAATTTAATTTAGAAGCTTGAAAGAAATTTAAGGAACGTCCCCAAATTTCTCAAAAAAATAGAAAGAGTACTTGAAAAGTATTCTTTTTTGTTATACAATAAAACCGGTTGTGAAAAACAACCGTTAAGTGATGCAATTAATAGCATCGGAAGGAGGAATTTTTATGTCAGTTAAAGTGGCTATTAACGGATTTGGGCGTATAGGACGTCTAGCGTTTAGACAAATGTTTGGAGCAGAGGGGTATGAAATTGTTGCAATCAATGATTTAACAAGCCCTAAAATGTTAGCTCATTTATTGAAATATGATTCAGCACAGGGAACATACGCTAAAGCAGATACAGTTGTGGCAGGAGAAGATTCTATAACAGTCGATGGAAAAGAAATAAAAATATATGCAATGCCAAATGCAGCAGAATTGCCTTGGGGAGAGATAGGAGTTGATGTAGTATTGGAATGTACAGGCTTCTATACAACAAAGGAAAAAGCACAAGCGCATATCGATGCAGGAGCTAAAAAAGTTGTAATATCAGCACCAGCTGGAAGTGATTTACCAACAGTAGTTTTTGGTGTTAATCAAAATATATTAAAACCAGAAGATACAATAATATCAGCAGCATCATGTACAACAAACTGTTTAGCACCAATGGCAAATGCTTTAAATAAATATGCACCTATTCAATCAGGAATAATGTCTACAATACATGCTTATACAGGTGATCAAATGTTATTAGATGGACCACACAGAAAAGGTGATTTAAGAAGAGCAAGAGCAGCAGCTTGCAATATAGTTCCTAATTCAACAGGAGCAGCTAAAGCTATAGGATTAGTTATTCCAGAGTTAAATGGAAAATTAATAGGTTCAGCACAAAGGGTTCCAGTTCCAACAGGTTCAACAACGATTTTAACTGCTGTTGTTAAAGGAACAGATATAACACCAGATAGTATAAATGCAGCTATGAAGTCACAAACTAATGAATCTTTTGGCTATACAGATGAGCCTTTAGTTTCTTCAGATATTATTGGTATTAAATATGGTTCTTTATTTGATGCTACTCAAACTTTGGTTACTAAGATTTCTGATGATTTATATCAAGTTCAAGTAGTTGCATGGTATGATAATGAGAATTCTTATACAAGTCAAATGGTTAGAACTATTAAGTATTTTGCGGAATTATAGAAAAATTTTGGGACGGCCTGTGAATTAATTTTGTAGGGCGTTCTTAGTTATGTGGGGGCCGCTCAAATTTAATTATTATGTAACATTGTAAAATATATTAAGATTCCGTTCGTTTGCTGGCGTGAGGATTTGGGAAAAAGACTTTAGGTGGGGGCGCCAAACTGCGCACTCCACTTCATCTTAATATATTTTACAATGTTACATAATAATTAAATTTGAACTACTCTACATTAATATGTTGAGAACACTTTATTGGATTAATTCACTGGTACTCCCTAAATTTTTAGTAAGAGAAAGAGGTGTTTTTAGAGTGAATAAGAAGACTGTTAAAGATATAGATTTAAAAGGAAAGAAAGTTATTGTTAGATGTGATTTTAATGTTCCTTTAGATGAGAATGGGAATATTACTGATAATAGAAGAATTGTTGGTGCTTTGGATACTATTAAGTATTTATTGGAACAAAAGGCAAAAGTTATTTTGGTTTCTCATTTGGGTAGACCAAAGGGAGAAGTTAAACCAGAGTTTTCTCTAAAACCTGTAGCAAAGGAATTGTCTAAATTATTAGGTAAAGAGGTAAAACTTGCAACAGATATAATAGGAGAAAGTGCTAAAAAATTAACATCAGAAATGGCAGAAGGAGATGTTGTTCTACTTGAAAATGTTAGATTTGACGCAAGAGAAGAAAAAAATGATTTAGAATTTGCAAAAGAATTAGCATCAATGGCTGAAATATATGTAAATGATGCATTTGGTACTGCACATAGAGCTCATAGTTCAACAGCAGGAATTGCACAATTTTTACCAGCAGTATCAGGATTTTTAATGGAAAAAGAATTAAATTTCCTAGGAACCGCCTTGGAAAACCCAGAAAGACCATTTGTTGCAATTTTGGGAGGAGCTAAAGTTTCAGATAAAATTGCAGTAATTGATAATTTATTGGGAAAAGTAGATTCTTTAATAATTGGTGGAGCAATGGCAAATACGTTTATTAAAGCAATGGGATATAATGTAGGAAAGTCTCTATGTGAAGATGACAAAATTGATTTAGCAAATGAATTAATAGAAAAAGCAAAATCTAAAAATGTTAAATTAATTTTACCTATAGATGCAAAATTAGGAAAAGAATTTAGTAAAGACACAGAAAGTAAAATTGTTGATATTTCTGAAGTTCCAGCAGATTGGAGTATCTTTGATGTTGGTCCAAAAACAATTGAAACATATAGAGCAGAACTAGAAAAAGCTAAAACAGTGGTATGGAATGGACCAGTAGGATTGTTTGAATTTGATCAATTTGCAGTTGGAACAAATGAAGTTGCAAGTATATTAGCATCATTAAATTATAGTATAACAATTATTGGTGGAGGAGATTCAGCAGCTGCTGTTGAAAAATCTGGATTAGCAGATAAAATGACTCATATTTCAACCGGAGGAGGAGCATCTTTAGAATTTTTAGAAGGGAAGAAATTACCTGGAGTTGAATGTCTAGAAGATAAATAAAATTAAAAACAAATAAATGAAAGTGTCTAAAAAACAGAATATGAAAGTGAGGAACAGTAAAATGAGAAGAAAAGTAATTGCAGGAAACTGGAAAATGAATATGCTTCCAAATGAAGCAATAGCATTTATAGAGGCACTAGCACCATTAGTTAAAGATACACAAAATGAAGTTATATTATGTGTACCATACACAGACTTATTTTATAGCCTTTTAACAGCACAAGGAACAAATATCAAAATAGGTGCACAAAATATGCACTTTGAGGAAAGTGGGGCATATACTGGAGAAGTTTCAGGAAAAATGTTAAAATCTATAGGCGTAGAATATGTAATAATAGGTCATTCTGAAAGAAGACAATATTTTGCTGAAACAGACGAAACAGTTAATAAAAAAATTAAAGCAGCATTAAGAAATGAATTAAAACCAATAGTATGTGTTGGTGAAACACTAGAACAACGTGAAAGTGGAAAAACAGAAGAGATAATAACAACACAAACACGATTAGCTCTAGAAGGTCTAACACAAGAGCAATTAAACAGTGTAATAATAGCCTATGAGCCAATATGGGCTATTGGAACAGGAAAAACAGCTACATCAGAAGATGCTAATAATAGTATAAAAGCAATTAGAAATGAAATTGCTAAATTATACGGTAATGATGTCGCAGATGAAATAATAATTCAGTATGGAGGTAGTGTAAAATCTTCAAATGCAAAAGAATTATTTACTACGTCAGACATTGATGGAGGTCTAGTTGGAGGATCTAGCTTAAAAGCTGATGAATTTTCTAAAATTGTTAATTATATGAACTAAAAATATTTAAAATTGCTGAAAAATAAAATTAGTAAGTCAAATTATTTATAAAATTTTTTTACGTAGAAATTAATTAAAAACATTGAAGAAAGGAGATATGTTAGAACCTAGACATAAAGGGCTAACAGGTGTGAAGAAATGGAAAAAAAGGTTACAATGCTAATGATATTAGATGGTTTTGGAAATAATCCTAATGAAAAAGGAAATGCAGTAAAACTTGCAAATACACCTAATATTGAAAAACTAATGAAAACATGCCCAACTACAGAGATTTATACAAGTGGTTTAGCAGTTGGACTTCCAGAAGGACAAATGGGAAATTCAGAAGTAGGTCACACAAATATAGGAGCAGGAAGAGTTGTATATCAAGAACTAACAAGAATAACAAAATCAATAGAAGATGGAGACTTTTTCAGCATACCTGAATTTGTAAAGGCAATTGAAAATTGTAAACAAAACAACACTAAATTGCATATAATGGGATTAGTTTCAGATGGTGGTGTGCATAGCCATATACGCCACTTGTTCGGTTTACTAGAGCTTGCAAAAAGAAAAGATTTTGAGGATGTATATGTTCACTGTTTCCTAGATGGAAGAGATACTCGGTCCAGCGTCAGCAGAGAATTATATTATGCAATTAGAAGATAAGATGAAAGAAAAAGGTGTAGGAAAAATTGCAAGTATTTCAGGAAGATTTTATGCAATGGATAGAGATAATAGATGGCAAAGAATTCAAAAGGCTTATGATGCAATGGTAAATGGTATTGGAGAAAAGGCATCATCAGCAATTGGAGCAATAGAAAGTTCATATCAAAAAGAAGTATTTGATGAATTTGTTGTACCAACAGTAATTTGTAATGGTGATATACCAGTTGCAACTATTGATAAAAAAGATTCTGTTATATTTTTCAACTTCAGACCAGATAGAGCAAGGGAAATTACAAGAACCTTAGTAGATCCAGATTTTAAAGAGTTTGAAACAAAAAAATTAGATTTATGTTTTGTTTGTATGAGACAATATGATGAAACAATACCAAATGTTAATATAGCATTTAAACCAACAGTTCTAGTAAATACTTTTGGTGAATATGTAAGTAAAAAAGGATTAACACAACTTCGTATTGCAGAAACCGAAAAATATGCCCATGTAACATTCTTCTTTAATGGTGGTGAAGAAAAACAATATAAAGGTGAAGATAGAATTTTAGTTCCATCACCAAAAGTAGAAACATATGATATGAAACCAGAAATGAGTGCAGGGGAAGTTACAGAAAAAGTTATAGAAGCAATAAATTCAAGAAAATATGATGCTATAATACTAAATTACGCAAATCCAGACATGGTAGGTCATACAGGAAACTTAGAAGCTGCTATTAAAGCCCTTGAATTTATAGATGATTGTGTAGGAAAAGTAATTAAGGCAATAAATGAAGTAAATGGTGTAGTATTAATTACAGCAGACCATGGAAATTCAGAACAAATGATAGATTATAAAACAGGAGAACCACATACAGCTCATACTACAAATCCTGTCCCATTAATTTTGGTGGGAATGGAAAATGTCAAATTGAAATCAGGACGTTTAGCAGATTTAGCTCCAACAATGTTAGATATTATGGGCTTAGAAAAACCAAAAGAAATGCTGGGGGATAGCTTATTGTTAAAGAAATAATACGTATAATTATAAACAATATACAAAAATTAAAATAAAAGGAGGTATATAATGAAAGATACTCAAGATATAAAAAAGATATATACGGGTATTCAACATCAGCTAAATAATTTAATTCCTGAAAAATGGGAAAGCATATATTTATATGCTGCAGTAATGTATCAATTAAATAATTTAGAAACATGGGAAATGTATTTTTATTATATACCTAAAGGTATTTTAAAAAAGAATCCAATTAATGTATATGAAGTGCCTAATAGGTTCAATGTTGATGAGGAGGAATATTTAGAACTTGTAGATAATTTGTGTAATACTATAAAAACGTTACATAAAGAATATAAAAATGTTTATAACAAAGAATGGACAAATATGGTAATAGCAATTAAGGATTCGCAATTTTTAATAGAGTATAACGACGACAATTTGATAAAATCAAAATATAGAAGTAAGGATAGGCATATAATTTTCAAACATAAATACTTAAATATTGCTTTACAAAGTTTTAGTAAAAAGGAAAGAAAGATTATACAAGAATATTTAGATGATGAAGAATATAATATGGTTTATGATAGGTATTTTGAATATATACCAAAAGAAGAAGTGCGTAATTATATAAAATATGAAAAAGATGATGAGTTTGAAGAAAATATATATTCAACTCAATTGATGGAGGCACAAGATAGCAAAGTTGGTATTTTTCGTTTAATATGGAATTGGTTAAAGCAAAAAAGAATAAACAAGAAAAAAGTAGGTGAACCAATTAGGGAGCCAATGTTAGATCCTAAGATTCAAATTCTTAGTGATATTTTTTAGTTACAGTTCAGGTGCTTAAATTATGGGAAATTTAACAACATGAACTGTAACCCATATTTTAATTATTAAAAAAATTTTTTATAAAAGTGTAGAATAAATTTTTAAAATATGGTATCATATAATGTGTGTATATAAATTGGGGTATCGCCAAGCGGTAAGGCATCGGACTCTGACTCCGACATTCCTGTGTTCGAATCACAGTACCCCAGCCAGAAAATAGTGAGTTTTCTATTATAGAAACTCACTAAAATTTTATAAATATCTCTGTAAACACTTGACTTTTAAGTAAAAATGGTGTAAAGTATAATAGCATTACAAATTGAAAGGATAAAAATATGGAAAAAAATGTTGAAATAAGTGTCTTATGCCAAATCTATGGAAAAGAATTAACTAAAAAACAATTTGAAGTTTTAGATGATTATTACAACAACGACTTATCACTTTCAGAAATTGCAGAAAACAATAATATTACTAGGCAAGCAGTTAGAGACATTATAAAAAAGGGTGAAAGTAAATTATATGAATTAGAAGAAAATATTTCTTTAATGAAGAAATCTTTTGAACAAGAAAAAATCATACATAAAATAGAAGAACAATTAAATGAAATAGAAAACCTAACTAATTCAAATAATAAAGAAATAGCAAATAAACTGCATGATATAAAGAAACAATTAAATGACTTGATATAAAAGGAGGAATCCAAATGGCATTTGAGGGATTGTCTTCAAAACTACAGGAATTTACAAGAAAACTAAGAGGAAAATCAAGAATCACAGAATCAGACTTGAAGGAAATGCTAAGAGAAGTAAAACTTGCTTTATTAGAGGCTGACGTTAACTATAAAATAGTAAAAGAATTTACAGCAACAATTCAAGAAAAGGCCTTAGGTCAAGATGTTTTGAAATCACTTACACCTGGTCAACAAGTAATAAAAATAGTTAAAGATGAATTAGTAGAATTACTTGGGGGAACAGAAAGTAAGATTAATTTTACACCAAATCCACCAACAGTTATAATGTTAGTAGGTCTTCAAGGTTCTGGTAAAACTACAACAGCTGGTAAGTTAGCAAACTTGCTTAGAAAACAGGGGAAAAAGCCTTTACTCGTAGCATGTGATGTGTATAGACCCGCAGCTATAAAGCAATTACAGGTTGTTGGAAATCAGTTAAACATACCAGTATATGCAAATGAAAGCACAAAGGATGTTGTTCAAATTGCAAAACAAGCATATAATACAGCAATCAGCAAATTAAATGATGTAATAATTTTAGATACAGCAGGTAGACTTCATATTGATGAAGAATTAATGCAAGAGTTAAAAAATGTAAAACAATCATTAAGACCACATGAAATTCTTCTTGTAGTTGACTCAATGACTGGTCAAGATGCTGTAAATGTTGCAACAACTTTTAATGAAAATGTAGGAATTGATGGTGTTGTACTTACGAAATTAGATGGAGATACTCGTGGTGGTGCTGCATTATCAGTAAAAAAAGTTACAGGAAGGCCTATTAAATTTGCTGCAACAGGTGAAAAATTAAGTGATATTGAAGAATTTCATCCAGAAAGAATGGCATCTAGAATTCTTGGAATGGGCGATGTTCTTTCAATTATAGAAAAAGCTGAAGAGGCATTTGATGCAGATGAGGTAGAAAAGCTAGAAAAACAACTTAGAAAAGGTGAATTTGATTTAAATGATTATCTAGCTCAATTAAAACAAATCAAGAAAATGGGTTCTTTTTCATCAATTTTAAAGATGATACCAGGTATGGGTAAGTTTAAGGATTTAAAAGTTGATGACAAAGAGTTTACACGAATAGAAGCTATAATTTGTTCTATGACAGATAAAGAAAGACGTAATCCTAAATTACTAAATGGTAGTAGAAGAATTCGTATTGCTAAAGGAAGTGGAACAAGTGTACAACAAATTAATCAATTTATGAAATCTTTTGAGGTTACCCAGAAAATGATGAAACAAGTAAAGACTGAAAAAGGTATGAAGGGAATGTTGAAGAATTTAAAAGGTTTTAATCCTAATGATTTAAAGTTTTAGTATAGAGCTTTAAAGTTAAAGGAATTATTTATAATTATGTTTTTAATTTTAAATTATATATAAATTAAAAGAATGCAATTTTCGGGAGGTGAAAAAAATGGTAAAAATCAGATTACAAAGACAAGGTGCCAAAAAAGCTCCTTTTTATCATATAGTTGTTGCAGATTCAAGAAGCCCAAGAGATGGTAAAATAGTTGAAAAAATAGGTACTTATGATCCAATGACAAATCCAGCTACTATAGTTTTAGATAATGAAAAAGTACAAAAATGGATTAAAAATGGTGCAAAACCAACTGATACAGTTAAAGACTTAATAGAAAAAGCATCAAAATAATTATACCTTAAGTAAGCAAGTATAGTGTTAAAAGCACATTAGAGGTGTTTAATAATTCTAAAAAACATCAAATAAACCATGAGTTGGAGGTATATTATGAAAAATGTATTAGAATTAATTATATCTAGTCTTGTTAATAATAAAGACGAAATATCAATTGAAGAAGTAATTAACGATAAAAATATTGATTATAAAGTCAAAGTTGCTTCAGATGATATGGGAAAAGTTATTGGAAAACAAGGTAGAGTAGCAAAATCAATTAGAACTGTTATGAAATCAGTTGCCGGAAAAGAGGGCAAACGCGTTAATATTGAATTTGTAGAAGAATAAGAGGTATTTAAATGCAAGAATATTTTGAAATTGGTCAAATTGTAAATACATTTGGAATAAAAGGTGAGGTTAAGGTTAATCCTTTTACAGATGATTTAAAACGATTTGAAGAGTTAAAATCAATATTGGTAGTAAAAAATAAGCAATTAATCGAATTTGAAATTGAAAATGTTCGATATCAAAAGCATTTAGTAATTCTAAAACTAAAAAATATTGAAGATATGAATACTGCTGAAAAATACAAGGGTTGCTACATTAAAATTCATAGAAAAGATGCTAGAAAACTTCCAAAGGATACATATTTTATTGCTGATATTATTGGTTCTCAAGTTATTACTGATGATGGCAAGGTTTTAGGAAAAGTTGACGACATCTATAATACAGGAAGTAATGATATTTATGTTGTAAAAGATGAGTTGGGCAAACAAATACTTTTGCCTAATATTAAAGAAGTTATTTTAGATATTGATGTTGAAAAACAAATAGTGACAGTTCATTTATTAGATGGTTTAATATAAAATCACTTTTTTAAAGTAGAAAGGAATGTCGTAATAAAATGAAATTTGATGTTTTAACACTTTTCCCAGAAATGTTTGATTCATTAAATCAAAGCATTATTGGAAAAGCAATTGAAAAAGATTTAATAGATATCAATTTAGTAAATATTAGAGACTTTTCAAAAGATAAACACAAAAAAGTTGATGACACTCCATATGGTGGAGGAGCTGGTATGGTTATTAGACCAGACGTTGTATATGATGCCTATCAATCTGTAAAATCAGATGATGCGAAAGTTATATATATGTCTCCACAAGGTAAGGTATTAAACCAGAAAAAGGTTATTGAATTAAGTAAAGAAAAGCATTTAATTCTTCTATGTGGACATTATGAGGGAATAGACCAACGAGTATTAGATGAGATTGTAGATGAGGAAATTTCAATAGGTGATTATGTTTTAACAGGAGGCGAGTTACCTGCAATGGTACTTATAGATTCAATAAGTAGATATGTTGAAGGGGTTATTAGCCAAGAATCAACTAGTGAAGAATCTTTCTCAAATAGTTTATTGGAATATCCACAATACACAAGACCAGAAGTATTCAAGGGTGTAAGAGTTCCAGATGTTCTTGTATCTGGACATCATGAAAATATTCGCAAATGGAGAGAAGAAAAAGCTTTGGAATTTACGAAAATTAAAAGACCAGATCTTTTAGAAGATAAGTAAAATATTAATATGGTCTTATCTAAAGGTTAAATTGTAAATTAACAAAAAAATTATGAAAAAACAAGGGAGAAGGATACCCTTATGAAACAAAAAAGTCCTAGAAAATAAAAATAAGGAGGAGAATATCGATGGATATCATAAAATCTATTGAACACGAGCAAATGAAAAATAAAATTCCTGCCTTAAAAGTTGGAGATACTGTAAGAGTTCACCAAAGAATTAAGGAAGGTAATAGAGAAAGAATCCAAGTATTCGAAGGAATAATAATTAAAAAACAAGGTGGAGGAGTTAACGCAACATTTACTGTAAGAAGAGTGGCTTATGGTGTTGGTGTTGAAAAAACTTTCTTAGTACATTCACCAATGGTAGAAAAAGTTGATGTAGTTAGAGTTGGTAAGGCTAGACGTGCTAAACTTTATTATTTAAGAGATAGAGTTGGTAAAGCTGCTAAAACTAAAGAAGATATTGGTGCAAGAATTGAAAATAAGGAAATTACTATTAAAGAAGATTTAGTAGAAGAACCAGTAGCTGAAGAGGTTGTAGCAACAGAGGAAAATGTAGCAGTAGAAGAAGCTCCAGCAGTAGAAGAAAATGTTGAAGAAGTTGTTGAAACACCTGTTACAGATGCTATGGTTGAAACAGCAAATGAAGAACTTGCTAAAGATGTTGAAACAGTTGAAGAAGAAGCTCCAGTAGCAGAAGAAGTTCCTGCTGTAGAAGAAACTACAACTGCTGAAGAAGTTAAAGAAGAAACAAATAGTGAGGAATAGTTATAATATAAAAAAAGCAATGAATATATCATTGCTTTTTTTATAAAAAGTATTAAATTATAGGAGTAAAATAAATGAGCAGAGAACAGAGTTCTCTGCTTTAATTTCTCATACAACCATTAATTATGTTTTCTACTAATTTCTGCATACTTTTTCAATTTCTCATAAGCCAAATAATTAATACTACCAGCAGGAAATCTACCATTAGAATCTTTCTTTCCAGCAGGAACACCAGTTAAAAGTTCGATTCCTTCATCAATACTAGAAATAGCATAAATATGAAATTTCTTATTCTTAACAGCTTCTAAAACATTATCATTCAAATTCAAATTCTTAACATTTTGAATAGGTATAATAACACCATGTGAACCATCCAACCCACGAGTTTCACATATTTGGAAGAAACCTTCTATTTTCTCATTAACACCACCAATAGGTTGAATTTCACCTTTTTGATTAACTGATCCAGTAACAGCTAAAGACTGATTAATTGGAACTCCAGATAAACTAGATAAAATAGCATATAACTCAGTACTTGATGCACTATCACCATCAACACCATTATATAATTGCTCAAAACATATACTAGCAGTCAATGATAAAGGAATATCTTGTGCAAACATTTCACCTAAATATCCACTTAGAATGTATACACCTTTAGAGTGAGTAGAACCTGAAAGATCAACTTCTCTTTCAATATTAATTATGCCACTTTTTCCTGTATAAGTGTTAGCTGTAATTTTAGCAGGTTTACCGAAGCTATAATCACCAATACTCATTATAGTTAAACCATTAATTTGTCCAACTTTGGAACCAGATGTACTAATTAAAAGTGTATTATCTTTAATCATTTCCAAATAACGAGAATCGTACTTCTTAATTCTTTCGATTCTTTCTTGTAAAGCTTTATCAATGTAATCTCCTGTAACAACTTTACACTTATCCATTTTTGCCCATGTTGCAGCTTCACCAATTATTTGAGATAAATCATTAAATCTTGTTGAAAGTTTCTCTTGGTCATCTGCAAGTCTTGATGAAAATTGCATAACTTTTGCAACAGCACTTCTATCAAGTGGTAATAATTCTTCTTGTTCACAAAAACTATGAATAAATCTGGCGATTTTAGTCATATTTTCTAATGTATTTTCAGAAGAATCCTCAAATTCAACTTTGATTTTAAATAATTTTCTAAAGTCTTCATCTAAAGCAAGTAAAGTTTGATAAATTTGTTCATTACCAACCAAAATTACCTTCAAATCAAGTGGAATAGGTTCAGGTTTTAAAGAAATCATAACCATACTTGAACGTTGATCTGCTGTATTTTCAATTAATAATTCTTTAGTACGCAAAGCTTTTTTTAAGGCTTCATAACAAATTCCATTTGCAACTAAATCTTTAGCTTGGAATATAATATAACCACCATTTGCTTCATGAAGTAGTCCTGGCTTTAGCATTGTGTAATCAGTTTTTAAAGATCCATAATAATTTTCATATTCTAGTTTTCCGAATATATTATGATAAGAATAATCAGAATCCATTACAACAGGAGCACCTTCTTGTTTACTATTATCAACAAATAAATTAACTCTATAATTAAGCCATGGCTTAGGTATCTCAGGTCTAGGACCTGGAGCTTGAGGCATAACTTGTTCTTGAGGTGGTTCAACTAGAAAATAATCAATATTTTTTAAAATATCCTTTTTTACACTATCTAAGAACTTTGTTATTTTTTTGTTTCTTTTGAACTTTGATTTAATATAATTAATATGATTATTTACAGTAAGTAATGCAATATTTGATTGCCACTCTTCTAATTTTCTAGCAGTTTGTTTTTCTATTTCTTTAATTTCTCCAATAGCTTGAATGATTTGTTCTTGTACAATAACAGATTTTTCTTCAAATTGTTGTTTAATTGTATCATCAAGTTTTTCAAAATCTTCTTGTTCAATAGCTTTACCATTTAAAATAGGCATCATATAAATTCCATTTTGAGCAGATTTTACTTGAAAACCATATTTTTCAGAATTCTTATTTAACTTTGCCATAAGAATATTTCTTTTTTCTTCATATTCTCCCTTTATTAGAGCTTTTTCTTTTTCGAAATCATCATTGTTAAAAGTATTTCGTATATCAACTTGAATATCCTTAATAAAAGAATCCATAGTTTCTTTGAATTCCTTGCCTTGACCAGCTGAAAGTGAAATTGCAACAGGTTCGTTAGGGTCATCAAAATTGTAAACATAGCACCAATCTGAAGGGATTTTTTTCTTTTTAGATATTTTATCTAAATAATTTTTTGTATACATTGTTTTACCAACACCAGTTGGACCTTCCAAGTATAAATTATAGCCTTTGATATCAACATTAATACCGAATTCTAAAGCCTTAATTCCTCTGTCTTGTCCAATACCAGAAGTAATAGGTTCTAACTCAGCTGTTGTTTCAAAATTAAATAAATCTGGATTACATATCATTTTTAGTTCTTTGTATGATAATTCATTACGTTTTTTCATTTGTTCCTCCTTATTTGGAAAAGGTATCTTTTCCATGTTATTAATTTATATTATAACCAATTGTGGTTAAATTTAAGACTTTTTTCGCAAGTAATACATAATTATATTATTTTAAATTATAGATAGTTGCATTATTAGTGCCGTGTTTTGATTATTATAATAGGATTTTCTAGAACTTATTTTTTTAAATTCAAATTTTTCGTATAATTTTATCGCATATTGGTTTGTTTCGTTAACTTCAAGTGTTATTTTTTTTATCCCATTTTGTTTTGCAAATTCAATAAGACTTTCAAGAATAGCAGAGCCTATACCTAAATTCCTATATATTTTTTTTGTTACTATATTCATAATATCTGCTTCATCTAGTACAATTTTAAGACCAGCAAATCCGGCAATTTCATCATTGATCTTTGCTACTAAATAATATGAATTTTCATTTTTTAGTTCATCTTCTAAGGTCTTTTCCTGCCAAAAATCATCAAAATCAGAATAGAGAATAGCTTTTATATCATTAAAATCATCTAGTGTCATTTTTGAAATTTTTATATTATTATAACTCATTTTAATCATCCTTAATCTAAAATACAATTATAAATAAAATAGTTAGTCAATATTTTCAGATTGCTTTTTTTCTAAATTAATTTCAGCTTGAGATTTTTTTAAATATATAGGAGATATGGTATAGCTAGGTTCATAATTTAATGAGTGAAATTTATCAAAGGCTGATAGACCTATACTTATGCTTGTTTGCGCATTTTCAATATTAGATGCAAAATGACAATTAGTAAATTCTTTTTCTAAAAGTTCTTTATGAACTACTGCTCCATCTCCAACAAAAGTAATTGGGTTAGAGTGAGATTTTAAAATTGTAATAATTGTATTGATGTTATCTGAAATAGGGGAGTGTATTAAAGTATAGTTGTTTTCTTTCAACTCAAATAGAGCAAAATAAACATTATCATGTTGAGCATCTATAAGACTAGCAATTAATCCCTCTGTTTTTATATTATAGCTAAGGGATTCTAATGATGTGACTCCAATAATTGGAATATGTTTTACATCAGCAAAAGCTTTTATTGTTGAAATTCCAATTCGTATTCCTGTAAAAGAACCAGGACCTTGTGAACATGCTAGTAAATCAATATTATCTAGGCTTAAGTTAGATTCTTTTAATGCTTCATCAATTAAAGGCATTAATTTTTGAGAATGAGTTTTTTCATCATCATTATGTTTTTCAATTATTACGTTTTTATCTTCTAGAACAGAAACTGAGCATATTTTAGAAGAAGTGTCTATTGCTAAGATTTTCAAAATGTTTCCTCCTTATTTGTATTTTTATAAAATATACTTGTTATAATTTTTGACAAGTTTCAAGTATGGTTTGTGGATAGTAAAATTACATTGTAGATATTGTATCTATAATATTTTTTGAGTTTTTTCCGAATGGAACTAGTTCTAATGTTCTATAACTTTCATTTTCTGAGTCTTTTGAAAAAGTTATTTTTATATAGTCTTTAGGCAAGATATCTTCAATAATTTCGCCCCATTCAATAATACAAATTCCATTATTTAAATATTCGTCTCCACCAATTGCAAAAAATTCATCACTATCTGATAATCTGTAAACATCAAAGTGATAGATGTTTATTGAGTTTTTATGATATTCATTGACTATTGTGAAGGTAGGGCTTGAAATTTCATCTTCTAATTCGAAGTGTTTTAGAATTCCTTGTGTGAATTTTGTTTTGCCAGATCCTAAATCTCCGGAAAGAACAATGATATCGCCTTTTTTTAAGAGTTTTGCTAACTTGCAAGCAAAGTTTATAGTGTCATTTTCACTTTTTGATACATATTTATACATAATTCCACCTTTTTTATTGTTTTTTTCTTGTTTTATTTTATATTAAATGTGGGAGTTTGTAAAGATGAAATTTGGAAAATTTGTAGGTGTGTGGGGGTGAGAGGGTAGGTGCCTGCAATTAGGAAGTTAATATAAGAATTATGTAAAAGTAGGAAGTATATTAACATTCCGTACGCTTACTGGCTTGTTCTTATCAAAAGGCAAAAGGGACTTTTTGTTGGAAGAAGGTTTTTGTTTTTGCTTGTCCCTTTTGCGTCTTTTGATAAGCCTCGCCAAACTGCGCGCTTTGTACTCCATTGTTAATATACTTCCTACTTTTACATAATTCTTATATTAACTTCCTAATTGCATGGGCACCCGAGTTGGAGTTGGGGTTGGATTGGATTTTTTTATTTGGAGAAAATTTACGTGAAATAAAATTTTCATTTTTTATAATATACATATTGACTAACATACAATGTGTCGAATTATGTAGATGAAAAAACGTTGATTTTTATGAAAAAAAGGGTTATATTTTTAATAACGTCTATAGCCATAAACAATATAATATATTCAAAAGAATTAAATACATATTAAAGTCTAGAATCATATAATTTTTTTCAAAAATTTTAATAATAAGTAAATTTGTAAAATCTTTCAAAAATTACCTAAAAGTATTTAAAAAAGTTAAATTTAATGATATAATTAAGGAGGTGAATGAATGCCTGTAGTATCGCAGTTTTATGGAATAATAATATACATATATAAAAAACTTGGAGGACATCATAATAAACCACATTTGCATGCTAAATATAATGAATATGAAGCAAGTATAATTATAGAAACAGGTGAATGGGAAGGAAATATGCCACTTAAACAGAAAAAATTAATTGATGCATGGATAGAAATACATAGAGATGAATTATATGCTATGTGGTATGCTTATAATAATGATGGAGAATTAATAAAAATAAAAGGATTGGAGTGATAGTATGAGACCTAAGGCTATAGATGTTAAAGTTTTAGATAATTATGAATTATTAATTAAATTTGATAATAATGAAGAAAAGATATTTGATGTAAAACCTTATTTTGACCATAAGGTTTTTGATGAATTGGTATCAAAAGATATATTTAATACAGTTAAAATTTCAGGGTTATCAATAGAATGGATAAATGGTGCAGATATTTGTCCAGATGAATTATATAATAATAGTAAAACTGTAAAATAAAATGTAAACACTAGGAAAGTGTTTTTAGACAAGGGGACAGAGTTTTTGTCTAAGAAAAGATTATGAAAACAAGAAATTTATTTCACAGCATATTGAAATGATTTCTTTTTTTGGTAAATTATTAAAAAAGCAAAAAAGTCGTTAAGTTAGCTACTTAATGACTTTTCTATAATTTGATTTTATCATATATTAATATATTTTCAAGTGTTTTTTGAAAAATTTTTATTGTAACTTTTGTATAGGAAAATTTTATATAAAAACTTCCAAAATATTGAAATATAAGCAAAGTTTCTAATATGTAAAAAATCATTAAGTAGCTAACTTAATGAATAGATAAGGTGAAAGATATACTGAATATATATGTATAATTACATATTTTAAAAGCTGTAAATAGTTGGAGGTATTATATAGTATGAAAAGAGATACAAATAAAAAAATACATAATAAAAGATTAAGCATAGTTATTTTTATAATATTAGCAGTAGCTATAGTATTAATAGTTGGCTACGCTTATGCAAAATATGTAACATCAAAAAGAGGAGAGGCACAGGCAGAAATTGCTGAGTGGAATGTTTCTATAAATATAGCTGATAATACTGATGAAAATGTAGAGATTGATTTAGCAAACACAAGAAATAAAGAAAAAGAAGAAGTTGACGTACAGGAAGGGGTTGTAGCACCCGGAACTGCGGGAAAGTTTAATATTGAAGTTAACGCAGAAAATAGTGATGTATCTTTAGAATATGAAATCACTATGAATGCAGATTATGGAAATAATGAAAAGTTCCCAAAAAATCTCATCTTTTATTCTGATGAAAATATGGAAAATGCATTTTATCATACAGACAATGCAATAGAATTAAATGGTTTTATAAGATATGATGAGAGTAATAAGAAAAGAACGATACCTATATACTGGAAATGGGCGTATCAAACTGGTGCTACAGACGAGGAAAGAGAGAAAAATGATGGACTGGATAGTGAGTGGATGGGGAAATCAGTAAATCCATTAGAATTAAAAGTGGTTGCAAGGCAAGTAAATGCAAACCAAGAGGAAAACTCAATGGCAAATCAATATGCAGTAACTCTTGATACAAATGGTGGAACTTTAGAAGGCTATGGAAATTCAGAAAAGGTTATTAAGCAAGTAAGTTATGGTGGGCAATATGGAGAATTGCCTACACCAACTAGAGAAGGTTATACTTTTAAAGGATGGAATGGAAAAAATTTATTGAATATACCAAATACGAAAAAGACATTAAACGGTTTAAATCTAGATATAAGTAATAATACATTTCATGTTTCTGGTGCAAATACTAAGAGTGATAAAAATTATGGATTAATTGTATTTGGAACGAATCTTCCAACATTAGAAAAAGGAAAAACATATACTCTTTCTGTATCTAAAAAATTAAATGGATTATTATATGCACAAGTAAATTACTCAAATAATGGGACGGACACAGGTTTAATAAGCACATCAAATTATGGTACTGTTACTGTTCCTGAAAGTTATGTTAAAACGAATAGCTTTTTTATAGGAGTTGTTAAAACTGCAACTGCAATTAATGAACAATTTACAGTCCAATTAGAAGAAGGAAACACAGCAACTCCACATGAGCCGTATTTTGTAACAGAAAATACTTCCGTAACACAAAACAAAAATCATACCCTAACGGCAATATGGGAAAAAAATTAGAGTAAAAACTGAAGAAATTATTATCAAAAATTTCTTCAGTTTATTATCATATAATCCATTATTTTATTACAACTTATTTGCCAAATCCAACAAACTTTCTCTATCACTACCAATAGACAAGGGAACGGGGTTTTGTCTATTGAAGAAGTAATCCAAACAAATAAATCATACATAACATAAACAAGTGTGATAAAATCATAAAAATTAATGAAGGGATACTATGTAAATGTTTAAAAAATAATAGTATTTCTAATTAATTTATGTTATACTATTACTAGAAATTTTTAAAGAAAGGAGTTAAACAGATGGCAGATGTCAAACAACGAATGATAGATATTTTTAATTCCGTGCCTAATGATTATTTTGATGGTTTAAAACCTACAGAAATGGTATTAAAACTTATGATGGAATATATAAAAAGATACGGTGAAGATGAGACAACTATTATTCCGGGTACTGATAAGCATTTCAATTATGAAACACTGAAAGAAATGCTTAAAAATAAAAATCTAAATTAAAAGGAGGTTATATTAATGGATTTTATGAGAAAAACTTTAAGTCAGGTAAATGTACAAGAAAATACTCTATATGATATTATATATGATTTATTTTTCTATGCTGAACTTCAAGAGAGTGAAGATGATATAAAAAATGGTATGGTATGTACGTTAGAAGAATTAACAGCTGAAATGGAGGCGAAATATGCAAGATAAAAGAACATTTTTTGAAGTACATAAAAGTGAAATTTTTAATTTTTTAAATCATTTTTTTTATTAATTCTTTTTGGATATATTCCAAACTTATCCCAAATATAAATTCAATATTCATAATATGTTTGTAACTAGATTTCGTTAAAAGAAAATTAAAGCCATAGACTCGAAAGATATACAGAAAATTATACATAAGTAATCATATAGAGAAAATTAACTTAAAAAGTATAAAAGACGTTCCATTGTCTACATGGAAAGTTATCGAAAAATAAAATAGTTAAAATTAAAAGAAGAAATTAAGTGACCAAAGTTATTAGAATAATAGTTTAATAATTTTGGTCACTTTTAATTTATATAGTTATTATAAATTTGATATTTTCGTTAAGTTGCATACTTAATCAATTTCTATACACTTTTATTTTACCATAGATTAATATATTTTCAAGTGTTTTTTCAAAAAAATATTTTAGAAAATTTTGGTGTACAAGTTATACATTAAAAATTTTGCAAAGTATTGATATATCAGTAAATTATTGAATTTTAGTATTATCATAAAGTATGCAACTTAATGATAGAACAAACATCATTTGTATATGGGAAAAAGTTTTAAAGTATAACAAAGAACATAAAAATACTAAAGTTAAGGGAGAGGTAAAATGAAAAAAGATAAGAAGATAAGATTAAATATATTAATTGTATTATCATTGTTAATAATAATACTGGCGTCAACTATAGGCTTATATGCTTGGTCAAAATATACCAGTTCATCTTCAGGCGATGCAACAGCACAAGTAGCAAAATGGAATTTCAAATTAAAGGGAAATTCTACAGCTGAAGCAGAAAACACAAATTTTGCAGTAACAAGAACAGATAGCAATACATCGGTAGAAACAGGAAAATTAGCTCCAGGAACAAATGGAAAATTTGAAATGGTAGTAGATACAACAGGGACAGAAGTGTCATTGGTTTATAATATAGTATTAACATTAACAAACTGTCCACAGAATTTATTATTTTATAAAGATGCAGAATATCAAAACGAATTGCCAAAAGTAAGCAATAACGGAGTAGATAAATTATATATAAAAGAATATGTACCAGTAAGTGAAGATAGTGTAAAAAATGGACAACATAATGAAATTCTTTACTGGAGATGGAAATATGAGACAGGTACAAGATCTTGGGAGAAAGACAATAATGATGAACAGGATACAAACGATAAAGGAAAAACAATGACAATGAAAATAGTGGCAACAGGAACAGAGGTAATGCAGGAGCCAACATATACATTGGAAGAACTGGTAAGAACAGCTAAAATACAAATAGGTGACGAGGTAGATTATAATGCAGTAAAAGAGTCAGGAATATCTCTGACAAATGCAAATGACACTACCTATATTGCAACAGCTGACAAGACAGGAAGAAGTGAAAATCAAACTTTTAATGTAGAAAGTAATATGAAATGGAGAGTATTAAGTAGAAATGCACAAAAAGGAACAATAGAAATAATATCAGAGAATGGTACAACAAATAAATTAGCATTATATGGACAAGCAGGATTTATAAATTCAAAAGAAGTATTAGATGAAATAGGAAAAATATATAGTTATGGAGAAGGAGCAGAAGAAGGAAGTGGAAGAAGTATAGATATAGGAGATATAGAAAAATACTCAAGTTATGAGCCAGAAACTTATTTAAATTCTAAAGTTAATTGCTATTGTGGAGAAACATATACATATAACTCTGGGACTTTTATTAAAGAGCGAATAGATAAAGAAACAGGAGAAGTAATAGGATATGAAAATCAAACAGAGCAAGCGAGTAGCAATCATCCAGTAACAATGCATGCAACACACTATTGGTATACTGCCCAGAAGAATTTTTTCGCAAATCAAGAAAAAGCCTACGAAGTGCTATTCAAGAACTCAGAAGGACAAAATAAAAATATTTACTGGCTTGCCTCACGCAGTGTTTTCTTTGACCTTAGCAGTTGCAGTTTTGATGTGCGCAGTGTGAACGACGGAGTTGTGGCCGGCTACAGCTTGTATAATTCTGACGGAAACAGCAACTACCAACGGTTTTGCTGTTTGCCCAGTAGTGACACTAAAATTAAATAATCAAATGAATAAAAATGCAGAGGGAGAATGGAAATTAATAAATGCTCAAAACTAAAAGTGAAAAAATAAAAGATGATAGTGGAATATGTGAGATAATAACCAGATAGAATATCCTGTAAAAAAAGAACTCAAATTATAAATTATTTTATAATTTGAGTTTATTTTTATTTACAGGTTATTTTTAATAAACGAAATTTTCGTTAAGTTATTTACTTAATCAAGTTTTCATATTCTTATTTTACCATAGAACAATATTATTTCAATAGTTTTTTTCAAAAATTTTTTGCGAAAATTTAATAGTCAACTTAGATATTACTAACTCCCAAAATTATTGATATATAAGTATTTTCAATTGTTTAGATAAAATCATAAAGTAAATAACTTAACGAAAAGTGAAAATACTTAAATCAGGCAGAATTTTGATAATTTGAAACTTTTTATAAGAAATAATGGAAGGAGCTATGTATGAATACAGACGAAATAAAAAAGAAAAATAAAATATTAAAAGTTATTGTGATATTAATTATATTGATATTACTTGTTTCCTTAATAGGATATGGTTGGGCAAGATATATCAGTTCAAAAGAGGGTGATGCTACTGCTCAAGTAGCCAAGTGGAGTTTTAAGGTGGTAGATGGAGTACCTGAAACAGAAGATGTGCTTGATTTTGCAATTACAAGAACGGATAGTAATAATGAAGTAAAAGAAGGAAAATTAGCACCAGGAACTTATGGTGAATTTAAGATAGAAATTGATGCAACAGGTACTGAAACAAATTTGACTTATGAAATAATGATAAATCTTAAAAATAAGCCTAAGAATTTGAAAATTTATAAAGATAAAAACAAAAAAGAAGAAATAAATGTAGAAAATAATATGTTAGATATAAAGAAATTTCTAACATATACTGATGCACAAACAGTACAAACAGAAATGTTATATTGGTCTTGGCCTCTTGAAACTGGTAGTACACAAGAAGAAATTGATGAAAATGATATTGAAGATTCAAAGTCTATGAATCAAACTATGTCAATGGAGATTGCTGTAACTGGAGTGCAAACAAATTCTACAGGAGGAAATATTGTGTATGGTGGAAATGGTGCTACATCAGGGGGAATGTTTAGTGAAGTGGTAGTGGATAATGAAAATACGAAGTTGGCTGATAATGCTTATAAGAGAGAATATATAGTGAAGTTAGATGCTGATGAGGGAGAAGTTGAAAATAATGAATTGTTATCAAAATATCAGTTTTCTCATTGGAGTACAAGTAATAAAAATGAAAATGTTCTTTTTTATAGTCCTAAAGAAGTGGATGTTGATAATGATGCTTTTAATAGCAATAGAAGTGAATTTATGCAATATGAAGATTTAGCACCCTATATAGATAATAATGGTTTAGGAAAATATTATTTAAGTTTTGATATTAAATCTGAAAATGTAGATAATAATTCTGGAGTACTAGTTTATTTCCAAAATGGTAGTAATTCTAAATATAAGTTGTGGAAAGATGAAAATTCTGAAATTAGTGGTGTTTCGGTTAATGTTACAACAGAATATCAACATAAAAATTTAAATGTGTATGTTACTAATAACGATTTAGCAGAAACAAAAGCAATGTTAGCATTTTATGGAACATATCATACAGAAAATTATCCAGTAGTAAAAAATGTAACATTTGACATAGGAGGTGGATATGAAAATAAACAAGAGGTACAAAATGAAATATTGAAAAATGCAGAAGGAGGCAATATAAATTTATATGCAAAATGGATACCACAACCTGTTAAATTACCAACTCCAACAAAATCTGGGTATACATTTTTAGGTTGGTACACAGAAAAAGAGAATGGAACAAAAGTTGAGAATACAAATTCATATATTCCAACAAAAGATGTTACTCTATATGCCCATTGGCAGCAGAATTGATAATATATTAATAGATTAATTATAATTAATAGCAAAAAAATAAGGCTTAACAAAATAATTCTAATGTATTTATACAATAATTTTAGTTTAATATATTAGGATTAATTCAAAGCCTTATTTTTATTAATATTTTCGTTAAGTTATATACTTAATCAATTTCTATATAATTATACAGTTATATAACTTCAATAGCTTTCTTGAAAAATCAGGTCTAAGACCTTGTTAATTAAATGTTAGTTGTTGCAATATACAAATATTTTTGGTACAATAGACTAGAAAAATATTAAGGATACAAATGTTAGCGAAGCTTTTATATACTAGGAATATTGATTTGCTTTTACAAAAATAAATGCAATTATGCAGAGTCAATCAGGAGGAAATAAATGAAAGATAGAAAACAATTCATCAGAAATTTTAGTATAATAGCACATATTGATCATGGAAAATCAACTTTAGCAGATAGATTAATAGAAATGACAGGTGTACTTTCAAAACGTGAAATGGAAAGTCAAGTTCTAGATAATATGGATATAGAGCGTGAAAGAGGTATCACAATAAAATCTCAAGCAGTTCGTATGTTGTATAAGGCTAAAGATGGAAATGAATATGAATTTAATTTAATAGATACACCAGGACATGTTGATTTTAATTATGAAGTATCAAGAAGTTTAGCAGCATGTGATGGTGCAATTTTAGTTGTGGATAGTAGTCAAGGTGTGGAGGCACAAACACTTGCAAATGTGTATTTGGCATTAGATAATAACCTAGAAATTTTGCCTGTTTTAAATAAAATAGATTTACCTAGTAGTAGACCTGATGAGGTAAAAAATGAAATAGAAGATATAATAGGAATTCCTGCCCAAGATGCACCTTGTATTTCAGCAAAAACAGGGCTAAATGTAGAACAAGTTTTAGAGAGAATAGTTACAGATATACCAGCTCCAACAGGTGATGAAAATGCAAATTTAAAATGCCTAATTTTTGATTCTTTATATGATAATTATAAAGGTGCATTAGCTTATGTTAGAGTTAAAGATGGAACAGTAAAGGTCGGAGATGAAATTTTATTAATGGCATCAAATAAAGTTTTTACAGTAACAGAAGTTGGATATTTTGAGCCAGGTTCTTATGTTCCAACTGAGAAGTTAGAAGCGGGAGAAGTTGGATATATAGCAGCTAGTATAAAAACTTTATCAGATATAAGAGTAGGTGATACAATCACTTTAAAGGACAACCCTGCAACTGAGCCATTACCAGGATATAAAAAAGTAAATCCTATGGTTTATTGTGGATTATATCCAATGGATGGAAGTGAGTACGAAAATTTAAAAATAGCACTAGAAAAGTTGAAATTAAATGATGCAGCATTAGAATATGAACAAGAAACATCAGCAGCATTAGGCTTTGGATTTAGATGTGGATTTTTAGGATTATTGCATTTAGAGATTATTCAAGAAAGATTAGATAGAGAGTTTGATTTAGCACTTATAACAACATCACCTTCTGTTATATATAAAGTACATAAAACAGACGGCGAAATACTTGAATTGTACAATCCATCAGAATTACCACCACCAAATGAGATTTCATATATAGAGGAACCTTTTGTATCAGCAGAAATAATCACGCCTAAAGATTATGTAGGAGGTATAATGGAAATATGTCAAAACAGGCGTGGAATATATATAGATATGAAATACTTAGATGCTAACAGAGTAACATTAGTATATGAACTACCATTAAATGAAATAATATATGATTTCTTCGATAGTTTAAAATCAAAAACAAAGGGATATGCTTCATTTGATTATGAATTCAAAGAGTATAAAAAATCAGATTTGGTTAAATTAGATATTTTAGTAAATGGTGAAAATGTTGATGCACTATCTTTTATAGTTCATAGAAGTAGTAGTTATGAAAAGGGTAAAAAAATGGTAGAAAAGTTGAAAACAGTAATACCAAGACAATTATTTATTATCCCAATACAAGCAGCCATAGGAGGAAAAATAATTGCCAGAGAAACTATATCAGCAATGAGAAAAGATGTTTTGGCTAAATGCTATGGTGGAGATATTACTAGAAAGAAAAAATTACTAGAAAAACAAAAACGTGGAAAGAAAAAGATGAGACAGATTGGTAATGTTGATATTCCACAGGAAGCATTTTTGAGCGTACTTAAATTAAATGATGAAGATTAAAATTGGTAAGTATTTAATAAATAAAATTTATAAGGGGACAGATAATGAAAATAGGGATAGATTTAGATGGAGTAGTGTTTAATACAGAAATGCTATGGTCAGCTTATGCGGAATTGTATGACTGTATTGAACTTAATCAAAATAGTATAATAAATAAAAATGCAACAATAATTCAAGAAAAATATGATTGGACAGAAGATGAAACAAATATATTTTTTGATAGATATGCAGATATAAAGGATTTTGACATTATGCCAGGGGCAAAAAAAGTAATTAATTTGTTGAAGAAAGATGGACATGAATTAGTGGTTATAACTGCTAGAGGCACTGTACAAAACCAAAAACAAGGAGAAGATATAGCATTTTACAGGCTTGAGAGAGAAGGTATAAAATTTGATAAATATTATTGGAAGCAAAAGAACAAATTAGAAACATGTCAAAAAGAAAAAATTGATATTATGATAGATGATAATTATAGTATTTGCAAAACATTAATAAAAGGGAATATTCCAACAATTTATTTTCATTCTTTGAATAGAGAACATATTCAAGAAAGTGAAAATGTAAAAGAGGTTACAAATTGGGGGGAAGTATACAGATATATAAGAAGTAAAGAGAGAGTGAAAGAATAATGGGAGTAGAATTATTAGAGCACAATCAACGTGCCTATGATGAAGTGAAAAAATTGTACGAACAAGGAAACAGAGCTGCAGTAATACATCCAACAGGAACAGGAAAAAGTTTTATAGCTTTAAAATTAATAGAAGAGAATAAAGATAAAAAAGTAGTTTATTTATCATCAGGGGTGCCTATTCTTAATCAATTAAAAAGGAATATGATAGCTTCTGATGTACATTGTGAAAAATTAAAAAGAATGACATATCAAAAACTTACACTTATGAATGAAGCTGAAAAAACGGATTTAGAAGCAGACATTATAGTTTTAGATGAATTCCATCATTGTGGTGCACCAGAATGGGGAAAAGCTGTAGAAGAATTACTATCAAATAATCCAAATGCAAAAGTTCTTGGGCTTTCTGCTACACCAATGAGATACTATGATGACTCAATAAGAGATATGGCAGAAGAATTGTTTGATAATTGTGTTGTATCAGAAATGTCATTAGAAGAAGCTATTACTTCAGGAATACTACCAGAACCAGAGTATACTGCAGGATTTTATGAATATAGTGAAATAATAAGTCAGTTAGAAGAAAAGATTAATAAATGTACAGATCCTGAGAAAAAGAGACTAGCAGAAGAAGAAATTGAAAAATTAAGAAATATGCTAGAGGCAAGTGTAAGTGGTTTGCCAGAATTACTGGAAAATAGTATGACTAATAAGTCAGGTAGATATATTGTATATTGTAGAGATATTGAAGATATGCAAAAGAAAATGTCAGAAGCACAAAAAATGTTTGAAAAAGTAAATCCAAATATGGAAATAATGAGTGTATCTAGCAGCGAAGAAGATATTAGAAAAAATGCAAGTACAATTAGAAAATTTGAAAAAGATAGTGATGATGGAAAATTAAAATTGCTATTTTCAGTAAATATGTTAAATGAAGGATACCATTTACCAAAATTAGATGGAGTTATAATGATGAGACCAACACATTCACCAACATTATATTATCAACAACTAGGTAGAGCAATGACAGTTGGAGAAGTGAAAAAGCCTGTAATAATTGATTTAGTTAATAATATTGATTCAATAGAAATTATGCAAAATTTTAGTAAATCATTAGAGCAAGAAAGAAGAAAAAGAAATAAAACTGAAAGTAAGTCTAGAATAGGATTTTCAATCTCTAAAGAAACAAGAAATGCAGAAGAAGTAATAAGAAAAATAGAAGACTTTGTAAAAAGAGAAAAAACCGATATAAGTAATGAAGAAAAGTTAAGATTAATGCTGGAGTATATGGAGAAAACAGGAGAAAAAATTTCGTTTGATACGCAGTATGAAGGCTATCGCATAGGTTATTTTAAGTCAAATTTAAGACAAATGTATAGAAACGGAACTTTAAATATTAGTGAAGAATTATTACAAAAGTTTATTGAAAGTGGAATTATAATTGAAGGAAGAGAAAGACGAAATCAAACTACTCAACAAGAAAAATATGAATTTCTTATGCAAATGGTAGGGAAGACTCCAGAAGAAATTGCAAGTGCTAGAATGAGAAATGGAATGTCTGTAAAAGAAGTACTAAAAATCCTTAGAAGTGAGATTAATAGAGGAAAAAATAGTTTAACTCAAAAGCAAATAAAAGAACTAAAAGCAGAGAAATTTTTAAAATTATCTTCAGAAGAAAAAAGTGAATTAGCAAAAAAATATGGATTACCTGAAAAATATGCAGTAAAAGCAGATGAAATATGGAATTCAAGAGAGGAGTTTATGAAAGCTTTTAAAACTGCTGGGGATATTTCAAAAGATAGCCCAGAAAATCAGCTATTTAAAGAAATTTCTGAAATGAAACAATCTAAATTTTTTCATGGACCAAGAATACTTACCATATCTTCTAAAGATATGACTGAAAGGAAAAAATTAATGTATGCAAAACTACTAAGTGATGTTTTTCCAATAGACATAAATAAATTTGATAATTCTTATTATTTTGATATTGATGGAGTAGATGAAGCTATATCTACATTAAATGAACAAGAACAAAAAACAGTAAAAATGAGGAATGGACTTGATGGAGGTAAAGTATATACATTTGAAGAAACCGGCAAAGAGCTAAATATGAGTAAAGCTCGTTGTGCACAAATTTATGCAAAAGCAATAAGACGATTACAGAATCATAGTAGATTATCTAAAATAATAAGAGATGTAAGTGATATTCATAAATTAAAAGAAGGATATGAAGGAATAAAACAAAATAGAGATGATATTTCTAAAATAATAGAAATTTTGGGTAAATTACAAAAACATATAATTGAAAATGGAGAAACAGATAGTATAGATGAAATTGAAAGTAAAATACGTGAAATTTCTGATAATGATATAGATTTGCCAAAAAGTCTAGAAAATAATACTGACTCAAATTTAACTATAGAAGAGCTTGATTTAAGTGTTAGATCATATAATTGCTTATATAAAGCAGGAATAAGAACTTTAGGGGATTTAATGTCTAAAAGTGAAAATGAAATTAGAGTGATGAAAAATTTAGGCCAAAAAAGCTATGAAGAAATATTAGAAAAAATAAAGAAATATAAAAATCCAATAATCAAGATATTGTTAATATCTGATAATAATGAGCAAGAAAGAAATGAATTAAATGATGATAAAGAAGATGATGAAGTTGAAAAACAAAATGATGTAAGAATAGAGGAACTTGATCTAAGTGTTAGAACATATAATTGTTTATATAGAGCGGGAATAAAAACTTTAGGAGATTTAATGTCTAAAAGTGAAGAAGAATTTAAAAAAATAAAGAATTTAGGCAAAAAAAGCCATGATGAGATATTAGAAAAATTAAAAATGCATGGAATCGGATTAGGTGATGGTGAACAAACTGAAAAACCAAAAAAATTTAATGCTAAATTCTTTGATGAACGAATAGAATTTTGTGAAAAAACAAAAAGTAAAATGCAACATGAGTTAGAGGAAAAAATGAAAGTAGTAGAAGAAAAAATGGAAATATATAATAGTGCAATGGATTTTTACCTAAATGAAGAAGATATATTTAATCCAGATGCAATTATTCCTGGTATAGAAAGATTAAGAAAGATAAAAAGAGCCAAGGATTTAATAGAACTAAATGCGGAACAAGATAAGGTGATAGAAGGATTGGAATCTCAAAAGAAAGGAATTGATCGATGATTAACAATAAAGGAGAAAAAGAATCAATATTTAATAAAATAAAATTGTTTTTTAAAAGAATCTTTAACATGAATTTTAATCAAAAGCTTTTACCAACAGATAATACAGAAATTCAAAAAGATAATCAAACATCTAACATAAATTTTAAAATAGACTTTTTAGAAAATATTAAAACTAATGTCAGTGATGAATATAATAAAGAATTTAAATTAAAAGCGTTTATTAAAGAGCTTGAAGGAAATCCGGATTTAGTTGAAAATTTATCAGATGATAGATTGGATAAATTAATAGCTTTTTATGAAAAGATGACAAATGAAAAAGCAGAAAAGATAAAGAGATTGAAGAGTGAAGTAATGTAAATAATGTGTGGAAGTAAATTAAGTGCAATGGATGGGAGGAGTCTATTGCTCTTATTTTTTTTAGTGCTTTTTAATAGGCCGTCAAATTCAATAGTTATGTAAAAGGGAGAAATATATTAACATTTCGTACGCTTACTGGCTTGGACTTATCAAAAGGCAAAAGGGACTTTTATATAGAAGAAAGTAAACTTTTATGTTTGTCCCTTTTACTTCTTTTGATAAGCCTCTCCAAACTGCGCGCTTTGTACTCCATTGTTAATATATTTCTCCCTTTTACATAACTATTGAATTTGACTACTCTACAAAATCTTCTTACGTGAGAAGTGTTAAAATGAAATGAAAAAATTTCAAAAAATAACGAACATGTGTTTACAAATACGGAATTAAGTGGTATAATAAGATATAAATTGAGTATGGAGGTGGGTTATGCAAAACAATGAACAAAATGTGTACATATCAATAGATTTAAAAAGTTTCTATGCTTCTGTTGAATGCAAAGAGCGTGGTCTTGATCCAATTACAACAAATCTAGTAGTTGCAGACAGTAGTAGAACAGAAAAAACAATTTGTCTTGCTGTAAGTCCAGCTTTAAAATCTTATGGAATACCAGGTAGAGCACGATTATTTGAAGTAATACAAAAACTAAAAGAAATTAATATAGAAAGAAAAAGAAGAGCACCTCAAAACACATTTTCAGGCTCATCTTATAATGATATAGAATTAAAAAATAATCCACAATTGGAGCTTGATTATATTATAGCACCACCACGAATGTCCTATTATATGAAATATAGTACAAACATTTATAATATTTATTTAAAATATTTTTCATCTGAAGATATATATGTATATTCAATTGATGAAATTTTTTGCGACATTACTAAGTACTTAAAATATTATAAAATGACTCCAAGAGAATTAGTAACAATGGTCATAAAAGACGTATATGAAACAACAGGAATAACGGCAACAGCAGGAATTGGAACCAACTTATATTTATGTAAAGTAGCAATGGACATTGTTGCAAAACATGTCAAACCAGATAAAAATGGGGTTAGAATAGCAGGACTTGATGAAATGACTTATAGAAAATATTTATGGGCACATAGACCATTAACAGATTTTTGGAGAGTTGGAAAAGGTTATGCAAAAAAGCTAGAAGCACATAGAATTTATACAATGGGAGATATAGCCAGAACATCCATAGAAAATGAAGAATTGCTATATAGATTATTTGGAATAAATGCGGAGCTACTAATAGATCATGCTTGGGGTTGGGAACCTTGCACAATTGAAAGCATAAAATCATATAAACCGATTTCAAATAGCATTAGTTCAGGGCAGGTACTGCACTGTCCTTACGATTGCGAAAAAGCCAGATTAATAGTAAAAGAAATGACAGAATTGCTCACATTAGAATTAGTTGAAAAAAAGCTAATTACAAATCAAATAGTGTTAACAATTGGGTATGATATTGATAATTTGAAAAATAAAGAAATAAGTAAAATATATAATGGAGAAATTACTACTGACAGATATGGAAGAAATGTTCCAAAACATGCTCATGGAACGATAAATTTAGATCATAAAACATCATCTACGAGAGTTATAATGGATGCTGTAATGGAATTGTACGAAAGGATTATAAACAATAAACTTCTAATAAGAAGAATTAATATTACAGCAAATAATGTAATTAGTGAAGATTGTTTAAATGAAGAAAAAACATATGAGCAAGTCGATTTATTTACAAATTATGAAGAATTAGATAGAAATAGAGAAAAAGAGAAACAAGAAAAGCAGATACAAAATGTAATGATTAATATAAAAAAGAAATATGGAAAGAATGCAATCCTAAAAGGAATGAATTTTGAGGAAGGAGGTACTACTATTGAAAGAAATGGTCAAATAGGAGGGCATAAAGAATAGATTAACGAAAAAGAAAATTAGGGAGATGATGTTGAAAAATAATATAGAAAAAAATTTATGATAAATATTTGTGCCTTTTATAGACTGAGCAAAGGCAAGAAAGGAAAAAAGCGATAGTGTATGAATGATAATGTTGAAAAATATAATGATATTATAAATCTACCACATCACATATCAAAAAAACATCCTCAAATGTCAATAGATGCAAGATCAGCACAATTTGCATCATTTGCAGCGTTAAAAGGATATGATGATGAAGTAGAGGAAACTTCGAGGTTAACAAGTGAAAAAATAGAAATTACAGAAGGATTAAAAATGTTATTAGATGAGAAAATTAACTTAATAAAACATAAAATATCATTAAAACCTAAAATAAGTGTTACATATTTTATAAAAGATGAAAAAAAGAGTGGTGGTAAATATATAACAGTTGTGGGAAAAGCAAGAAAATTAGACGAATATAAAGATTTAATAATATTAGAAAATGGAGAGGAGATACCAATTATAGATATTAGTGATATTAGAGGAGATATCTTTAAAATTAATGATCTAGAGTAATAAAAACATGTATAAGAGCTTGCGAAAGGAATATAGAGATGATATAATGGCTCAGAAAAATATATTTCTGTAAACAATTCATTAGTTATGTAAAATAGAAGCATAAAAAATTGATATAAATAACAGATGCTATAAATAAACGCGTATAAAGTGTCTGAAAGTAAAAAAAGGAGAAATTTATGGACGAAATTCTAGATGTATTTACAAGAGAAGGAATATATATTGGAACAAAAACAAGAGCACAATGTCATAGTAAGAAACCAGGTGGCTATCATAAACCTGTTTGGGTATTTATAATAAATAATAACAATGAAATATTAGTACAAAAAAGGTCAAAGATTAAGAGCATACTACCTGACTTATGGTCTCCATCCAGCGCAGGACATGTTGAAGCCGGAGAAATGATGATTGATGGTGCAATTAGAGAAACAGAAGAAGAATTGGGTATTAAAACTAAAAAAGGTGACTACAAATTTTGTGGAGAATATATTTTGGACGACTCATGGGAAATAGTTCAAATATTTGTTGCAAAATTGAACTTTAATATAAAAGATTTGAAATTGCAAGAAAAGGAAGTATCTGAAACTAAATGGGTATTGTTTGAAGAATTCAAGAATTTAGTGAACTCAGATCAATTTATTCCATTAGAAGAAAGTTTTAAAGATTTAATTTTTAGCATTATTGAAGAAAATATGAATGAGCATAGGTATATAAAAAATAATAGAAAGGAGAAATTCGCATAATAGATGTTTAAATTATGTGAAGCAAAAATATGAGAAAAGAAAACAAAAAAGAACAACAAAAACAATATCAAGACCAAGTAGAAGGCAGAAATGCAGTTCTAGAATTATTGGAATCTGGACGAGATATCAACAAAATATTTATTAGTAATGGAGAAAAAAATGGTTCTATTAATAAAATTTTGGCGATTGCAAAAGAAAAAAGAATTATTGTAACAGAAGTAAATAGAAAAAAACTGGAAGAAATGGCCACATCAGATAACCATCAAGGAGTAATAGCAATTGTACCACCTTATGAATATTGTGATATTGATGATATTTTAGAATGTGCTAAAAACAAAAAGGAAGACCCTTTCATATTAATATTAGATGGTATAGAAGACCCACATAATTTAGGTGCAATTATCAGAACGGCAGAAACTGCAGGTATACATGGAGTAATAATTCCAAAAAGAAGAGCAGCATGTGTCAATAGTACAGTTGCAAAAGTTGCAGCAGGTGCGGTTGAACATATGAACATAGCAAGAGTTAACAACATAAATGAAGCAATAAGATATTTAAAAGAAAAAGGTGTATGGATTTGTGGAACTGATATGGATACAAATACATATTACTATGATCAAGACTTAATAGGCCCTATTGCAATAGTTATAGGCAGTGAAGGTTTTGGAATGGGAAAACTCGTAAAAGATAATTGTGATTTCATTGTTAAAATTCCGATGAAAGGAAAAATTACATCACTAAATGCATCTGTATCAGCAGGAATAGTGGTATATGAAGCATTAAGACAACGTGAAAATTCATATAAAAGAAAATAGGAATGTTAGTATAGTAATTTTATTGAAATGTATATTTCTATTAGTGTGATTATAAGAAATATAAAAGTTGATGAAAGTGAAAATTATTATGAAAAATGTGAAATGCTTATTAAAAAGAAAAAATAAAATTTTGTATATTGTTATCTGGATATTATGCATATTACTAATTACAACAATTTTATACATAAAAACAGATGTATTAAAAACAAAAGAACAGTTATTTTGGAAATATATGTTGTCAGAAGTAGATAATATTATGCAAATAATATCAAATGACAATGTAAAAAAATATAATAAAACCTTAAAGGGTTCATATTATATAAAAGAAAGTGAGATATCAATCTTTAGTAAACTAAAACTTTTTAAAACAATAAATGCAAAAATAAGCCAAAAGGGAAATAATGTAGATAAAATAACAAATACAAATATACAATTAAAATATAATAATCAAAATATGACTGAACTATCAATGATTAAGGATAAAGATTATTTTATAGTTAAGAATGATTATATTAGTGAGGATTACATTGGATTTGAAAATAAAAATTTAAAAATACTTGCACAAAAATTTGGAATAAAAAATACAGAATTAATTCCTAATAAAATAAAAAAAATCGACATAGCAGAATTGTTTTCAATAACACAACAAGAAAAAAATCATATTATTTCTAAATATATATCTATATTTAGAAATAATATAAAAAACGAAAATTACAGTAAGCAGGTTAACAAAAATAAAGAGGATGATACTATTATAGAATATAAAATGAGTATATCAGAAAATGAATCAAAAAATACATTAATAGAGATTTTGAATGAATTATACAATGACGAAATTAGTTTGAGAATTATAAGTAGTAAAATAGAAATATTAGATAATGAAAGTATATACTGTAATATTGATAATATAAAAGAAAAAATTAAAGAGGTAATATCCTACATTGAATTCAAAGAAACAAATGAAGAAGATATTATTTCTGTAACAATATATAGAAATATGCATGATATTGAAAAAATAGAATTGAAATTCAAAGACAATAGGACTATAAGTATACAAAATGATAATAAAAATAATAAGATTATAATTAAACAGTCAAATGTAAAAAGACAAATAACAAATTTGAATAATTTAAACAATATAGCAAATAGTGTGCTAGATTCAATAAACGAAATCACATACTCTAAAAATATAACAAACAATAATAAGAATAACGTAGATATAAATGTTATATTTGATATAGGAATAGATAAAGTAATTTTTACTTATAGTTATGTAGAACAAATTGAAAATTTTGTCGATAATATAATAGATAAGAATAACATAGATTATATAGATGTCGAGAATATAGATAAGGAATTCTATGATAAAATACTTGGAAGTTATAGTTCAGGTGTCTACAGTTAGCAAGTTAATATAAGAATAAAAGTAGGAAGTATATTAACTTGCTAACTGCATGGACATCAAAGCTGTAACCTGGAAAAAATTACTACTAAAAAAATTTAAAAAAAGTGTTGACTTTTTATTTGGACCGTGGTAAGATTAATATCGTTGCTAGGGCAACAAAATAACATAATAAATTTGATAGAAATCAACAATAAAAAAAATTTAAAAAAAGTTTAAAAAATTTGTTGACAACATATCAAAAAGATGTTAAAATAAAAAACGTCTTCGGAACAAAATGAAGACATAAAGTACATTGAAAAATAAACAATAAACCTTTAGAGAAATAAAACCAAAAGCGGTAGTTTTTAGTACTACCAAAAACAAAAACTAATAAGAGCTTTAAAACTCAAGATGAGAAATCATCAATCAATTAGATTTATAAAATCGCAAGATTATATAAATACAACAAATTGAGAGTTTGATCCTGGCTCAGGATAAACGCTGGCGGCGCACATAAGACATGCAAGTCGAACGGAAGTCGTTATAATGATTCTGATATAGATTTGAAGATTTATCTGATTTGAAATTGAAGTTGATTTATAACAATGGCTTTAGTGGCGGACTGGTGAGTAACGCGTAAGCAATCTGCCTATTAGAGGGGAATAACAGTGAG
>CANQKT010000050.1 GCA_947624525.1 uncultured Clostridia bacterium
AGAAAATTTTACAAAAAAAATAAGCATTATCAATGCTTAACAAAAATTGTTAAAGGTAACAAGTGTCAAATAACCGTAATATAAATAATTTTTTTGTTTCCTTTTTCATACCTTCTACCTATTCCTTCTTACTTTTTTTATAAAATTTTTGTAAAATATTCCAATTATTTTTTTACATTTTACCATATATTTAAATAAATGTCCATGTACTAATAATAAAAAATATTAATGTTGTTTCATGACTACTTGGTTTATTTAGCCTAGTTAGGTTATTGTATATTATAATTTATAATGCTAAAATTTTATTGGATTTTTTTATGCCTTACATAAGTTTTATACTATTTATTAATTTTGAGAAGGGAGAAAATACTATGAACAAGGAAGATTTAGTATTGCAGATTTCAGTGAAAAGTGGTTTACCTATAGAAACCACCAACAAATTATTTACAGCTTTTTTAGACACATTAGAGGAAGAACTAATAAAATTTAACTATATCAAATTAGTTGATTTTGGAAATTTTAAGGTTGTTAAAAGAGCACCTAGAAAAGGATATAATCCTTATTATAAGAAAACTACTATTATTCCAGCATGTTTTGAGCCTGTTTTTGTTCCTGGAAAAGCTCTTAAAGATATTATTAATAGGGAAGCAAAAATTGATTAATTTTTATTATAAAAAAAGGTTTTAGCATTATTTCTAAAACCTTCTTTTTTCTACCTTAAATTATTTAAATCACTAATAATCTTTTCCTTATCCATATCCTTCCCAATGAAGACAAGCTTTACTATCCTATCTCCAACTTCATCATCCCAATCCTTTAAAGCCTCTGGCTCATTAGCTATAATTTGTTCTAATTCTTCTTTAGGGGCTGATGCTAGCCAATAACCAGTCTCGGAAATTTTAAATTGCTTTCCAGCTTGCTCAAATAAATATGACATATCATAGTCTGATTTGAACCATACAAGTCCTTTACATCTAATAACACTTTTTGGGAAAGCCTCATTCACATATTTTTCAAATTTTGCTACATCAAATGGTTTTCTTGATGTATAAACAAATGTTGAAATTCCATATTCTTCTGCTTCTCCTTCATCATGATGATGATGTTCATGGTGATGTTCATGATGATGTTCATTTTCATGCTCATGCTCATGTTCATGCTCATCTCCATCATCTTCTACATGTTCCTCATTATTATCATTTTCCAATTCTTTAATCCAACCTGCAGAACTTGTAATTTCTTCAAAATCAAAATTATTTGTATTCATTATTTCTTCCACATCTACTTTAGCATAATTTGTTTCAATTATTTTAGCAGTTGGTTGAAGCTTTTTTATTACCGCTTTTACTGTATTTAATTGTTCAGGTGTAACATCATCTATTTTATTTAAAACTATTACATTACAAAATTCTATTTGTTCTATTAAAAGATTTTCTATATCTTCTTCATCAATATCTTCTTTTATTAAATTCTCACCACATCCAAATTCAGAAGCTAAACGCAAACTATCTACAACTGTTACAACATTATCTAATCTACACATCTTTGGTAATCCTGATTGTTCCAAAGAATTTGCCAACATGGTAATCGTCTGAGCTATTGGTAATGGTTCACAAATTCCACTTGCCTCAATTAAAATATAATCAAATTTTCTTGTCTTTAAAATATCGACAATTTGTTGCATTAAGTCTTCTTTTAATGTGCAACAAATACAACCATTAGACAATGGCACAACATTACCTTTATCTTCTTCTTGTATAAATCCACCATCTGCAATTAATTTTGCATCAATATTTACTTCACCTATATCATTAACAATTACAGCAACTTTATAGCCTTGTTGATTTGTTAATAAATGATTCATTAGTGTTGTTTTTCCAGCACCTAAATAACCTGTTAATATAGTTATTGGTGTTATTTTTTCACTCATCTTTATTCCTCCCTATAATCTACTAAATATAAATCTAAAAATATACTTATCTCATATCCTCAAAAATCTTTTTTACTTTATTTACAACATATCCACTTCCACCTTTATTTTCAACATTTTCTACCATGCTTACAACTAAAAGTTGATTATTACTATTTGGATCTGCTACAAAACAATTGAACCAGCCAATTTCCTTTGCATCTTCACCTTTTTCAGATTTGGTTTCTGCGGTCCCCGTTTTGCCAGCTAATGTAAGTCCTTGGATTTGAGCAGAATGTGCTGTTCCATTCGGATTTTCTATTGTTTGAATTAAATCACTTTTTATTTCTTCTACAACTTCTTTTGAAAATGCATTTTCTTTCAAATATGTAACTTTATTTTCAGTTCCATCAGTTGCGTCTTCTCCAGTTGTATCATTTCTCTTTATTTCCAAATAAGGCATTATCATACTTCCATCATTTACAAAGCAACTATATATAGATGCAAAATGCACTGGATTTATCAAAATTTGCCCTTGACCATATCCACTATCTGCTAATTGTACTTCGCTTGCAAATTTTCCTTCATTTGATATTTGAGATTTTGCAAGATTCATCTCAAAATTAATATTATTTTCAAATCCTATATTTTTTAATTGTTCTTCTAATTTTTCTGATCCTATCTTAAGAGCTGTTTTTGCAAAAAATATATTATCCGAATAAATTAAAGCATTTAATAGATTTGCTGGTTCACTATAATTTTTTAATGTTGTAATAAAATATGTTCCCCATGAATTGTCTTTTTGCCAGCTTGTACCACTTGCTTCATATACTTCATCTCCAGTAATTGTTCCTGTTTGTAAAGCTATTGCACCAATTACAGGTTTGAATGATGAACCAGGTGCATAACTTCTAAGGAATCTTGCATATAACGGATTATTTGAATTATTACTTAATTCATTCCACTCTTGTGAAGACATTCCTATTACAAAACTATTTGGATCATATGATGGAGTACTTACTAAAGCTAGTATTTCGCCCGTTTTAGGATTCATAACCACTTCTGCACTATTTTCTCCAGCATATTGATTATATACCTTTTGTTGAACCTCAGAATCTATAGTTAATTTTATATTTTCACCATCAACTTTTTCTTTATTTATAAGCACATTTTTGCTTTTTCCATTTTCATCAACAATACTAATTTTATACCCATTTTGACCTTTTAATCTATCTTCATAAACTATTTCAAGACCTGTTCTACCTACTAAGGTATTTTCATCATATTCTTTATTAGCTTCTAATTCTTCTGCATTTACTTTTTGTACATAACCTGTTAGATGTGCAGCTTTTTCTCCTAGAGGATATACTCTTGATGAAATATCTTTAATTTTTATCCCCTCAATTTGATTTAAGCCATCAATAACTGTTAATTTTTGTTTTGATATGGTTGCTAATTCAACAAATGTATCTGACTTAACATATGATGCACTTAATTTTTTATTTATGTTGTCTGTAGTCATACCAAGCAAGTCTGCTATTTTTTGTATATCTTGTGCTTTTGTTTCCTCATTCATCCATCCTGGTACTAAACCAACTGATGAGATATATCCACTTCCTGCAAGTAAAACTCCATTTCTATCTATAAGGCTACCTCTTTTAGCAGAATCCTTTTCTATACTGATTTTATCTGTTTGTGTTAAATTTGGGTATATTATTCCATAATCCCATGATATGTAATATTTTTTGTCATTTTGTTTTTTTAATGAAGCAGTATTTTCAAAACTAAATTCTCCATATATTGAATTGATTTTAGTAGTGTATGTGACATTAGAGTTATCTGTATCTAACTTTTCAGTTCTTATATTGCTTACTTCTACGCTTGATATACTTAGTGTATCATATATATCTTTATATTTTTCAACTAACTCTTCTTCAGAAATTTTTGCTTTGCTATCATCTGTCAAAATTCCATAAATATTATTATACTGACCATTATTTATATAGTCTGCATATATACCAACTACTCCTTCAGGTGTATTTAATGATTTTTCATTTTCCTTTTTCTTAGTATACCAATTATAGAGAACTCCAGCTATAACTAGTACTACAAGTATTCCAATAATTATTCCAAATATTGTAACTGTTTTTTTACTTTTATTCATGATTCTAAAACTCCTTTCTCTACTAGTTCTCAAAATATATTCTCAAATATTATATCATTTTCACATACTTTTTTAAATAGTTTTATACAATTTTTATTATTTTATTTCTCACTGATTAGATACCTCAAAGCATTCAAATAAAATGAAAAAATTATCCTTACATATCTAAAAAAGTGTTGCTAAAAACAACACTTTTTTATGTAAGAATAATTATTTTACTTCATATCCTTCTTCTTCTAAAGCTTTTTTCAAATCATCCTTTGATAAACTTTCATCAAAACCTTCTTCATCCGCAAATGCTTTTGCAGACATAGTCATTATAAATTTCTTTCCTTTTTGTTCAGTTTCTACACCTTCAAGTTGATCTCCAGCTAATTTATAAACACTTGCTATAGCCTCAGCTTTTTCTTTATCTTCGAATTCCATTGTCATTGTTATTTTGTCAGCTTTATCATCTTTGAATGTTACTTCAATTGTTTCTTTGTAATTTCCAAAAGTATCATCTTCATTTACATCTCTAGTAGCAACTAACTTATTTCCACCACATCCTGTTAAAGCAAATAACATAACTGCCATAACCAACATTAATAAAACGCTTTTTACTGTTTTCTTCATTCTTTCACCACCTTTCAATTTCATAAATTAATTATACACATAAAAATATAAAATGTCTAACATTTTTATATAATTTTATAAAAAAACTCTTTTATTATTTTTAAGACTTTTTAAATATCATAAAAATATGTAGATTCCAAGTCTGCCTCATGTAATAATAATGCAAGGGGATATCTTTTATATGCTGCACTTATAGTATTATATTGTTCCTTAGGTTCTGTAAATCCCATATGCCAACGAATACTATATTTTTCTTCTGGAGTTAATTTTATATATTCTGTAAGCATCATAACTGATTTTTCGCCATGTCCATATGGTATAGTATCATCTATAGTATAATATGGAACCTTTTCCCACTCTCCTCTTTCATTTTTTGCATTTCTATAATCTACTTTATAAAAATTGACTTTACAAATATCATGCAAAAGGCCTATTATTATTAGAGTATCATCTTGCCACTCCATATCCATAACATTGTTTTTAGCTTTATGTTTTAATATTTCGTATACTTTCATACTATGCTCTAATAGCCCACCTTCATAGTTTCCATGATATCTTGTGCTAGCAGGAGCAATAAAAAAGTCTGTTTTTTCTATAAAATTAATCAAATCTTCCATTCCTTCTCTATTCGTGCTTCTTAATAATTGTATAAATTCTTCTTTCATTAATCTAATTTCCCTTCTTCATTTTTTAATCTTTGATTCTTTAGTTTTTATAATTTTTTATTCTTTAATTCATATTACTTTTTATATATTCAATTTCTTCATCTTTTTCAAGCCTTACAAATAAAGGTTCACCTTTATCTATTACTTTTGTTCCCGCTTCTACGGAATTATTCTTTAAACTCTCCCATGTTTTTAATTCTGGTTTTGTAATTCCTAGTTGAGTAAACATTTTATTGGCGGTTTCTGGTAATATTGGTGTAATTAATATAGCTGTTTTTCTTAAACTTTCTGCTAAATTGTACATTACTGTTGCTAATCTTTCTTTATTTTCTTCTTTTGCCAAAATCCATGGCATTGTTTCATCAATATATTTGTTAGTTCTTGATATTATTGCCCATATTTCGGCTAAGCTATTACTTAAATGATATGTGTCAAATAATTGTTCAATCTTAGAAATTTGTTCATTTGTATAGTCTTTTAACGCCTTGTCTATTTCGTTTTCATTATCATTTTTTCCTTGAATAACTCCATCAAAATATTTATTCATCATTCCTATAGTTCTATTTAAAAGATTACCTAAATCATTTGCTAAATCAGAGTTGAATCTCTCAACAAATGCCTCTGGTGTAAATAAGCAGTCTTGTCCAAAAGTCATTTCTCTTAATAAATAATACTTTGTTGCATCTAATCCATATCTATTTACAAGCATTTCTGGATATACAACATTTCCTTTTGATTTAGACATTTTTCCGTCTTTTACAACTATATATCCATGTGCATATATTTCTTTAGGTAATTCTAGGCCAAGAGCCATCAAGAAAATTGGCCAATAAATTCCATGAAATCTTATTATGTCTTTTCCTACTATATGTAAATCAGCAGGCCAATATTTTTTAAATAATGTATCATCATCACTCATATATCCTAATGCAGTGATGTAGTTTGTAAGAGCGTCAACCCATACATATAATACATGTTTTGGATCGTTTGGCATTTTGATGCCCCAATCAAAAGTTGTACGGCTTATACATAAATCTTCAAGTCCTGGTTTTATAAAATTTCCAAATATTTCGTTTCTTCTAAATTCAGGTTGAATGAATCCAGGATTTTCTTCATAGAATTTAATAAGTCTATCTTGATATTTTTTCATATTGAAGAAATATGATTCCTCAGTCATTTTCTTTACTTCTCTGCCACAATCAGGACATTTTCCATCTACTAGCTGAGTTTCTGTAAAGTAAGTTTCGCATGGCATACAATACCAACCTTCATACTCACCTTTATAAATATCATTGTTTTCTATAAATTTATTTACAATTTTTTGTACCACTTTTTCATGGCGTTCATCCGTTGTTCTTATAAAATCATCATATTTTATATCCATTAAAGACCATACTTTTTTTGCATTCTCAGCCATTTGGTTAACATATTCTTGTGGTGTTAATCCCTTAGATTCTGCAATTGTTTGTATTTTTTGACCATGCTCATCCAACCCTGTTAACATGTATGCGTCATATCCTCTCAATTGCTTATATCTTTTTATAGTGTCAGCTAATACTTCTGTATATGCAGTTCCTATATGAAATTTTCCACTTGGATAATATATTGGCGTTGTTACATAAAAACTATTTTTCATTTTCATCATTCCCCTTTCCTTGTTCAGAGAAATTTAGGGACGTTCCTTAAATTTCTCTGCATGTGTTAACTTTTATCCTAACTTACTTTCTATAAGTCTAGCCAAATCTGTTGCCTTTTTCTTAATGTATTCTTGATTTTCTCCCTCAATCATAACCCTAATTAAAGGTTCTGTTCCAGAAGCTCTAATTAATACTCTTCCATTTCCAGAAAATTCTTTTTCTAATTTATCTATTGCTTCTTTTATTTCTATATCATCTTTATATTTATCTTTGTTAGAGTTATTAACTCTCGCATTAACTAAAACTTGAGGGTATGCTTTCATTATTTCAGCAATTTCTGAAGCTGACTTATTTTGTTCAAGCATTGCTCTTATTAGCAAAATTGAAGTTAAAATTCCATCTCCTGTTGGATTGTAGTCTAAACAAATTACATGCCCAGATTGTTCTCCTCCAAGATTATATCCATTTTTAAGCATTTCTTCTAAAACATATCTATCTCCTACTTTTGTTTGTACAAAATTTATGTCATTAGCCTCTGCATATTTATTTAATCCTAAATTACTCATAACAGTTGCAACAACTGTATCTTTATTTAATATTCCCTTTTGTTTAAATGAACTTGATAAAATAGCTAAAATTTTATCTCCATCAATTTCATTTCCATTTTCATCAACTGCTAAGCATCTGTCTCCATCACCATCATAGGCAATTCCAAGATTACATTTGTTTTCTATAACAAATTTCTTTAATCCCTCTAAGTGTGTAGATCCGCAATTATCATTTATATTTATGCCATTTGGCTTATCATTTATTACAATATGATTTATTCCTAAAACTTTAAATATCTTGTCTGCAACAACAGATGTAGCACCATTTGCTGTATCAATAGCTACCACAAAATTATCCTTATCATATAGTTCTAATTCTTCTTCAAAATTCTTTCTAAAGAAATATACATATTCATCTAATAAGTCTGTTCTAATTTCAGAAACTCCTATCTTATCATTTATAGCAGTTAGTTCATCTATTTTTCCAGAATCCATTACCTCTTCTATTTCTTCTTCCAAATCATCTGGAATTTTCATTCCTTTATTACTAAAGTATTTTACACCATTGAATTCATAAGTGTTGTGTGATGCTGATATTACAACACTTGCATCAGCTTTAAATCTTCTTGTCAAATACGCAACTGCTGGTGTTGGCATAACATCTAATATTTTAACATTTGCACCATAGCTTAAAAATCCAGCTGTCATAGCACTTTCTATAAGTGTTCCAGAAATACGAGTGTCTCTTCCTATTAATATGGTTGGTGCATGGTCTGTATGTTTTGATAAAACATATGCTCCAGCCTTTGCTACTTTATAAACCAATTCAGGAGAAAGTTCTGTATTTGCAATTCTTCTGATTCCATCTGTTCCAAAATATTTTCTCATATTGTTAAACCTCCTTATTATCTATTGTATTATACATTTTTGATAAAAATTAGTCAATGGGTAGTCAATGGAGACGGAGAATTTTGACACATAGTCAATGTCAATGGGTGTCAATGGGGACGGAGAATTTTGACACATATCAAAAAAAAAATTTCCTTACATGTTTCGACAAGAATATTCAAAGTAATATGCTAAAATATTAATGGAATAATTTTTTCTAATATATTTTTTCAAAATTGATTTTCTTTCTAAGGAGGCAATATTATATGTCAAGATATCCAAGAAATTTTTTAAAAACCTCTTATTTCCATGTTATAACTCAAGGTATCAATAAAAGTTACATATTTGATAAAGCAGAAGATATGAAGTTCTATATAAAAAATATGTACCAATTAGTAAAAGAACATCATATTAGAATAATAGCTTATTGCATAATGAATAATCATGCACATATACTGATAGAAGCTCAATCTGTAAATGAATTAAGTAAATATATGCAACGATTAAATACAAGGTATGGAAAATATTATAACAAAAAGTATCAAAGGGTAGGATATGTATTTAGAGATAGATACAAATCTGAAGGAATTTATGGTGAAAAACATTTATATAGCTGTATAAAATATATCTATGATAATCCTGTAAAAGCTGGTATTTGTCAAAGGGCAAAAGAATACCCTTACTCAAATTTTAGAGAGATAAATAAAGATTTGGATGACAATTATGTATTTATAGATATAGATGATAATAAAGAAACAGCTCACCAAGACATAATAAATAAATTTTTAATAGAAAATAATATAAAACAAATTGATTTGAAAGACAATAACAATAAAATAAAAGAACTTATTATTTTGTTGAAAGAAAAACATCATATTTCACTACGAAAAATTGCAAAAGAATTGGGCTTGAATAGAGAAGTAATAAGAAGAATTTACAATAAATAAAAAGTGTGTCAAAAATCTCCGTCCCCATTGACATTTCAAATAAGCAAAAAAAATCAACCAGATTTATTTCTGATTGATCTTTATATCTCATCTGTTCTTATATAAGTTCGAACAGATTCGTCGTTGGTGCAGGTGGTGGGACTCGAACCCACATGGTTTCCCGCATGATTTTGAGTCATGTGCGTCTGCCAGTTCCGCCACACCTGCATAGTATTTATACATATATAAAAATTTACTACTTTACCATATTAACACACTTTACCAATTTTGTCTATGCTTAATTCAAAAAAATTTAATTAAAAAATTTTTTTCGTTATAATTTTGGAGCTTGAAAAAATTTTCAAGTTAAAAAATACCATAATTTTTTCTTGAACACATTCACTATTTAGTCTGAGTAATCAACACATTCCCACACTCATCAGTCCTATAAATTGTACTTCCCAACTTCTCATATCTCTCCATTGTCTCTTTATGTGGATGACCATAATCATTATCCTTGCCACAAGAAATTATTATAACATTAGGCTTTACTTGATCTAAGAACCCCTGAGATGAACTTGTGTTAGAGCCATGATGACCTGCTTTTAAAATATTAGTTTGTGGCCATGTTCTTTGTTCTTCATTTTCTTTTTCAGCATCACCAGTAAATAAATAGCTTATTCCGTCATATTCCATTCTTATTACAACAGAGCACTCATTCAAATTCTTTGAATTATCTCCTATAGACATAACTTCACATTGTGCATTACCTACACTAAATTTATCTCCAACATTTGGTACTGTTATTTTTTTATTTTTATTTGAAATTGCATCAATCACATCCTCATAAGTTGCGGTTGTAGTTGTAGTTTTTGGCATAAATATAGTACCTACATCAATATTATTAATTACATCATCCAATCCACCAATATGATCTTCATGTGGATGTGTTCCTACTAGATATGTCAATTTTTCAATTCCTATTTCATTCAGGTTGTTAACTACTAAATTACCATCAGCATTATTTCCTGCATCTATTAACATTGATTCTCCATTATTTACAATCAAGATACTATCTGCTTGACCAACATCAAAATAATATACTCTTAACGTATCCTCATTTATATCAATTTTTGATATACACGAACTTCCTGTTTGAACTGTAATATTTTCCAGCCCCTGTATATTAGCTACTTCCTGACTTTGTGCTGCAAAATCATTCAATATACTATCTTTACCAAATACAGCAATTACAATAAGAACTATTATTGTAATAATTGTATGTATCGCTTTATTGCTATTTTTTCTATCTTTTCTATTACTCATTTGTATTTTGCCCCCCAAAACTTATTCATTAGTTATTAAACAGATTTTTCATTTTATTACACAATCTCTCTTCTATTTCATGCCTTTTTTCTTCATCTATTTGATATTCATCATTTTTATGTATTAATACATCACCTTCCTGAACATTTTCAGGTAAATCTATTATTTTTATATTAACAATTTCCCCGAGTTTTTCTATTTTCGCAAACTGCTAAATCACCTTCAAATCTATCAATAACCAATATATTTTCTTCTTTTTGATCTATTTGTTTTAATGATTTTTGACTATTTAATTTCTGGATTACTTCATCTTTACCCTGTGACATCTACTCTCCTTTCTGAATGTTTTTTATAGTAACCTTATTTTCCCTTATCTTACCCTTACCAATTACTATAACATACGAAATATTTAATCTACCAGCATTCTTAAATTGATTTTTTATTTTGCATTATTTGTATATATCTGAGTGTTTATTCCTGCATTTCTTAATTGTGTAGCAATTTCTATACTTTTTCTAAAATCTTCATTTCTATAACATTTTCTAACATAAATGTTATTACATTTTCCTAAATTTGTCAATTTAAAACTTACAACCCTATCTTGATTTTTTTCCCAAAAAAATATATAATACAACCTTGAGGAGGTAAACACAGATGTTTTATACACAAAATTTTACAATAACCCTATCATTGTTGGGACAAAATACTTACATAACCAATAAAGGATTCCTTTCCCTATTGGAAGATATTGCTGAAATGCACTCAGCAAGCATTGGATACGGTGTAACAGACATAAACACAACAAACTACTCTTGGGCTCTCTTAAATTGGAAAGTACAATTCATATCAAGACCTAAATATGGAGATACCATAACAATAAAAACATGGGCTAGGAACCATACAAAATTATATTGCTACAGAGACTTTGAAGTTTTAAATTCTGAAGGCAAAACAATTGCTCTTATTACTTCAAAATGGGTATTAATAGATATTTCTAAGGGTAGAATTTCAAAAATAGAAGACAATTTTGTACAAAAATATAAGCCAGAAAACAAATCCGTCTTTAATATAATTGAATTGGAAAAACTACAAGAGCCACAAAACTACTTAAGTACAATAGATTATAAAATCAGAAAATCAGAAATTGATGTCAATAACCATGTAAATAACTTATGCTATGTAGATATTGCACTTGAGGCATTTCCCGGAGATGCAAACGAATTCAATTCATGCAAAAATTTCGAAATTCTATATAAGCATCAAATAAAACTAGATGACAAATTAAATATTTGTTATGCATATGAAGATGGTGAAAATTATGTAGTTATAAAAAGTGATAATGGAAATGTTCTACACTCAATTATTAGATTTTATTAATATGAACACGATTAATATAAAAACTAATCTTTACTCAAAATTCTGGAACATATTTCTCCTCATTTTCACCTTCCACGAAGTCCTGTAAATAGCCATTCTGCAACCCTAACATAAATATGTAATCTTCAATCATATCATATTCTCTTTTATTTAATTTTCTATTTATCTTATCATCATTAATAGCTTTATAAGTAGGAAAATATTGTGTCATCACACTAACATATATATCATCAGGAAAATTCTCCTTAATCCATTTCAAAATATTTTTAGTATTTTGCATATAATTGGGTAATATCAAATGTCTAATTATTACCCCTTTTTTTATCATTCCTTTTTCATCAAATTCAGGAGCTCCCACCTGATTATACATTTCCATAATAGCATTACTAGCATATTCAAAATAATTATCCACTTTAGAATACCTTTTACATAAATCATTAGAATAATATTTCAAATCTGGCAAATACACATCTATAAAACCCTTCAACATTCTTATTGTTTCTACATTTTCATAACTATTAGTATTATATATAATAGGTATATTTAACCCCTTTTCTTTAGCAATCTTTATAGCCTCTATTATTTGAATAACATACATTGTAGGTGTAACCAAATTAATATTATGTGCACCATTATTCTGCTGTTCCAAAAAAATCTGAGCAAGTTCTGAAATTGTTACCTCATACCCTTTCCCAAAATGACTAATCTCATAATTTTGGCAAAATGCACACTTCAAATTACAATTAGAAAAGAACACTGTCCCAGAACCACTGCTCCCACTAATACATGGTTCTTCAAACTTATGTAAAGACACCAACGCAATCTTAATTCTATTATTACACTTACATCTCCCAGTTTCTCCATTACTCCTATCCACCTTACAATTATGCGGACATATCAAACACTGCTTCAACATTAACTTCATCTCTTTCTTCATCTTTTTTTATTTTTGCTAGTGGTTATTATCTTTTATTATGGTTCTTATAAATGTGTTTCCAAATCTAGTTATGTAACCCATTAGATATATATATTACAATGGAGCACAGTGCGCGCAGTTTGGCAAGACTTATCAAAAGTGGCAAAAGGGACATAAAATAATCTAAATTTTCTCATCACTAAATGTCCCTTTTGCCTTTTGATGAGGCAAGCCAGCAAGCCTGCGGAATGTAATATATATATCTAATGGGTTACATAACTAGATTTGGGAACACATTTATGAGAGCCATAATAAAAGATAATAACCACTAGCAAAAATTATCCTCAATCCTTCTCCTTACAATTCTTCTTCAAAGTTTCAATAATTCTATCAGTTTGTCTTTGCTTCTCCTCAGCCTTCTGCTTCATAATCATATTAATCTTCTCAAACAAATCTGGAACATAATCTAAAAGCTTATCTATGCAATTATTATGCTCTACAGGCATTAACTTAACAGTATCTGCTTGTATAACTATAAAAGCCACTGGTGAAATACTAGCACCAACACCCGCACCTCCACCAAAAGGCAATCTATATTGTATCTCTTCCTCTGAATTTTGTTTCCTTAAATATCCTTCTATTGTTTCATCCTTAAACTCACTTCCACCTGCAGCCAAACCAAAACCAACTTTTGATATTGGTATTATAGTAATCTCATCTGATATCTCCATAGGTTCTCCTATTATTGTATTAACATCAATCATACTTCTAATACTTTCCATAGCAGTTAACATTAAGCCTTCTATTGGATGATCTTTCATTTTCCTTTCCTCCCATCAGTTTAAACATATTAATAATATGTACTAACTTAATGCTAATTATACTGCTTAGCTCCAAATAAATATAATTTTTGTTCTCATATATTGGTAATATTCTAAACTTAAAATTTTCATAACTAAATTTCTTTATATTACTTCTTATGAGGTTCGGAATGATTGAAGAAATTATTCCTACAAGATATGAAGTTAGTATAACATTTTCTGTACCTATATGCAATTTTAATTTGAAAGATTTAAGTTTTATTTTTTCTTTTATTTGTTTTATAATTTGTTTTTCAACTTTCTTTGATATTTTGTCTTTGAATTTGCCATCTTTTTTTAGGTTTTTTATTTTTTCTTTTAGGAATACCTCCATACGAGTCTTTTTGTTGTTTTCACTATTTATTTTTATATTTAGCCACTTTATTTTTCCTAAAAAGTATAAGCATATTGCACCTTTATATTCAGGTATTATTTTATGATTTAAGTTTGACAATTTTAAATAATCTATCACTAATCTTACATCTGAAAAAAGTACAATCAATATGCTAATTAAAATAAATAATATAATTGAAAAAAATAGTAACATATTAACCCCTTTTATTATAGTGTTATCATTACTATTTTTTCCATTTTATTTTTATATATACTTTTCCATTTTCAATTGTTTAAATATTAGTATCTTACTACATATATTTTTTATGATCTAAAACAATTACAATTTATGTATTTTTATTTTTAGTAACAGTAATATCTCCAAATAATTCTGCTTGCTCTGTAAGAACTTTACTCCTTCTAGATAATTCCAAAAGTCCTGTAAAAGCTGTAACTACTTCATTCTTGTTATGCTTTTTTATAGAGAACAATTTATTAAATACAAACTTTTTATTTCGTATCAATTCTCTATACATATCTTTAACCTTGCTTCCAACTGTATATGTATCTGTAATAGCAATTTTTTGAATGTTCTTGGCATTCTTATTAATACGGCTTTGATTCTTGTCTATAATTTGCATATATAAATCTGGTATTATATCTTTATTATAATTTCTTTCTAATTGCTGTTTAGGTAACTCTATTGTATCTGGTAATTTAAAAATACGCTTAGAAAATATATCATAGTTTTCTTTTAGTTTTTTGCTTATTTCTTTATATTTTTTGTATTCAATAATTCTTTGCAATAGTTCTTCTTCTGTTAACTCTTCATCTTCTTCTGTTTCCTTTGGAAGAAGTGTTTTAGATTTTAGATACAATAATGTTGAAGCCATTATCAGGAATTCGCTTGTTATCTCTAAATTCATTCGTTCCATAGCATTGATATAATCTATATATTGGTCTGTTATATCACTTATTTTTACTTCAAAAATATCCAATTTATTTTTTTCTATCAAATGACACAATAAATCTAATGGTCCTTCAAAATTATCTATCTTTATTGCATATTTATTTGTTTCTAATGTTAATACATTTTGCATTGCTACCAACACAATCCTTTCCAATCCCATGTTTAAAATTCAATTTCATTAAATGCTTCTTTTATACTTTCTTCTTTATATCCTTTTTTTAGTAAGTATCCTCTAATTTCATCTTCTACCATACTGTCTTTTTTCTTATTTATAATTTTATATGCTGATTTTTTTTCATATTCTTCTAAAGTATCTATATATTCAGAAATATACTGATCTACTTTACATTTTTCTATTCCTTTTGAGTATAATTTATATTTCATCTCTTTTATAGATAAACTTTTCAGATTGATATATTCATTGATTGCCCTATCTATATAGTTATAATCGTCTATGTATGAATTTTCCTTCAATTCTTCTATTATATCATCTAAAGTATTTTCATCAATCTCTTTTGAAAATTTTTGTCTGACTTCTTGTTCTGTTCTTTTCTTGTATAATACATATTTTAATACTTTAGATTTAATTTTATCAAATTTTTCAAATTCTTCAAGTGAATATATCATTTATTAATCTTCCTCTTCATCATCAGTTTCATTAGAATCATCTTCTAACTCATCACCAAGACTCTTTTCAAAAGCCTTATTGAAATTTTCTCTAATTTTATCTTCTATTTCCTTCATCAAGTCTGGATTCTCTATTAAATATTTCTTGACATTTTCTCTACCTTGACCTATTCTTGCATCTTTATAACTAAACCATGAACCACTTTTATCTATAATATCTAAGTTAACAGCTAAGTCAACTATATTACCTTCTTTTGAAATTCCTTTTCCATACATTATATCAAATTCAGCTTCTCTAAATGGTGGAGCGACCTTATTTTTTACTATTTTTACCCTTGCCCTATTTCCTACAACTTCACCATCTTGTTTTAAGTTTTCTATTTTTCTTATATCCATTCTAACTGATGCATAGAATTTTAATGCACGACCTCCTGGTGTTGTCTCAGGATTTCCAAACATAATTCCTACTTTTTCTCTTAATTGATTTATAAAGACAATTACTGTTTTAGTTTTGTTTATAGCTCCTGCTAACTTACGCAATGCCTGTGACATAAGTCTTGCTTGTAAACCAATATGAGAATCTCCCATGTCTCCATCTATTTCAGCTTTAGGAACTAAGGCTGCAACTGAATCTACTACAATTATATCAATAGCACCACTTCTAACCAAAGCTTCTGCTATTTCTAATGCTTGTTCACCAGTATCTGGTTGAGAAACTATTAAATTATCTATATCAACTCCTAAATGTTTAGCATACACAGGATCTAGTGCATGTTCGGCATCAATAAATGCAGCCTCTCCACCTAATTTTTGTGCCTCTGCTATCATATGTAAAGTCAAAGTTGTTTTACCAGAAGATTCAGGTCCAAATACCTCTATAATTCTTCCTCTAGGTATACCTCCTATACCTAAAGCAACATCTAAACTTAATGCACCTGTTGATATAGCCTCAACATTCATTGCTGTAAAATCTCCTAATTTCATAACTGAACCTTTACCAAATTGTTTTTCAATTTGTCCTAAAGCTGCTTCTAATGCTTTTTTCTTTTCTGCGTTTTCCATAATAATCTCTCCTTTTTATAAACATTTGTTTGTATTACTTATTATAATATATCATTATATTTAATCTTTTGTCAATAGCTTTTTTAAATTTTTTATTTACTCTCGTTACTGTTTATTTTTTTTATAAAAAATAATTGTAGAATAATCTAATTAGAAAGCAACTTACTCCCTATTCCAACTTCCAAAATTCTCAAAAATTCCAAAATTTGTAGGATTAAAATTACCAACCACATTTTGATTAACTAGTAAAAAGTTCTTATTCCTATACAAACTTATATAAGCACAATCATCTTTAGTAACTTCGATTAATGTTTTATATTTTTCTTCTAAAAGCTTTTGATCTGTAATATTTTTCACATCATTAATTATAGCCTTAACCTCGTCATTATTGTAATTAGCAATATTTTTTTCTCCATAAAAATATGTGAGTTCTGGACTATAACTATTATAGACACCTGTTAATAAAATCTGATAATTTTTATTTGTTAAAAAGTAATTGTATTGACTATCTGATACTTGTGATACTGTAACTTGAATACCAATATTTTGAAGTTGTTCTTTAATAATTTTAGCCACTTCACACCTTTGTGTATTACTAGAATTTACACTTATTGTTACTGCTAAAATTCTTCCATTTTTTCTCCATCGATTATTAGTGTACTTCCAACCATCATTCATTAATACTTCCTTTGCTTTTTCTGGATTATAACCAGAATTTGACAAATTCGCTGTATACACAAAGCTTCCATAATCCAATGGATATTCAGATGTATTATACTTATTATTAAAAACTGTAGAAACTATATTTTCCTTGTCAATCGCATAACCAATAGCTTGTCTTACACTCTTTTCTTTCATAAGATAATCATTACAATTATAACTTAGGAAATCATATGCTCTACCTTTGTACTCTTTTACATAATATCCCATTGTACCTATATAATTTTCATACAACATACTAGATGTACTCATAATATCAATATTTCCTATTTTAAAACTATTGTAAACTTCTCCAATTTCAGAAAATATATTTACATATATAGTTTGAATATTTTTATTTACCTCATCTTGATTCCTATAATTTTCATTTTTATCAAGAACAATCGTATTGTCTGATATCGAAGAAATCTTGTACAAACCTGTTCCAATAGGATATTTTTCAGATTCAAAGAAATTTTCCCCACCATAATAGTCCTGACACATTATTGGAAAAATTAAATTATATTCAAAAAAATATGTTTCTTCACTCAAATTGAACTTTACAGTACTATCATCAATAACATCAACACTAGCAATATTTTTAACATTTTCAGTGTAAATATTATCTGTAGACTTTAATAATTCTACAGTATATTTTACATCATTTGCAAGTAAACTACTTCCATCAGCCCATTTTATAGAATTATTAATTTTAACAATATATGTTGTAGCTGAAGTTTTTGCATACTCTGTAGCAAGACATAAATTCAATTTATAATTTTCATCTAGACTTAATAAAGGTTCATACACTAATTGTTCAATATCCATAATCTGCTTATTTTTAGTAATCAAAGGATTAATAGAATCAAAATTAGAAATTCCAAGCCTAATATTGTCTTGATACACAACATCACTTGTTACTTGAACTTCATTGTATTGCTTGTTATTATCCTTAGATTTCATATTCATTACTGCAATAACTACAATTAAAATTACAAATATAAGAAATACATACTTCACATTCTTAAATTTCATACCCAAACTTTCCTTTTCTCTTAAAAATAAATGTCTTTTGAAAGGCATCTCAAATGTACTTCAAATTCCTTCATATCATACCCCATTTTTATGACATTTTCAATATTTAAATTTAAATTTCTTAATGTTACTTTTATCTTATTACTCTTTACACAGCCACAAAAAGGACATGCTAAAAGCATGCCCCCTTATATTAAATTATAAATTATTTTCTAGATTCAATAATAAGCTTAATACCAGTTCTTTCTTCACCCTCAACTTGAACCTCTGCGAATGCTGGTACACAAACTAAATCCACACCAGATGGTGCTACAAACCCCCTTGCTATTGCTACTGCCTTAACTGCCTGATTTAAAGCTCCTGCTCCTATTGCTTGCATTTCCGCATAATTATTTTCCTTTACCAATCCAGCTATTGCTCCTGCTACTGAATTTGGATTTGATTTTGATGAGATTTTTAAAACTTCCATTTTTTGCCTCCTATATTTTTAATTTTTTGTTTTCTCAACTACAAATATATTTATAATATATAGTGGCTAAAAAGTCTAGTAGTTTCTAATAAAAAAGCAAAGAATCGTACGACATGATTTTACATTTTTTTCCAGTTATCGGATATTTATTCTATTAATCTTCTCTACTCGACAATTTTCATCATTTATTTCAAAAATACAAGCATTAAAAATACAATCTCCTTCTGCTAATTTATATCTTTCTGGCAAAGATGTAACAAATCTTTTTATAGATGCAGTTGGATCCATACCAATAACTGAGTTCTTCGGTCCAGTCATACCGATATCTGTAATATAAGCTGTTCCCTTATCTAAAATGTGCTCATCTGCAGTTTGCACATGAGTATGAGTTCCATATAATGCTGTAATTTTTCCATCTAAATATAATCCCATTGCTATTTTTTCTGCTGTAGCTTCTGCGTGAAAATCAACAATAATAATATCTGCTTTATCAGCGACATCATTTACTAGGTCATTTGCAACTATAAATGGATTTTCAGATAACACATTCATATCAGTTCTTCCTATTAAATTAATCACAGCAATATTTTTTCCCTTACATTCATATACACCTAAACCCCTGCCAACAACACCTCTTGAATAATTGGCTGGTCTTAGCAATTTTGGATTGTCTATAAATGAGAAAATATCCTTTTTACCCCAAGTATGATTTCCCATTGTAATTGCATCAACCTTTAAATTTAATAAATCCTCAAAAATTTTTGTCGTGATACCCATTCCACCTGCTGAATTTTCTGCATTTACTATTATAAAATCTATATCTTTTTCTTGCCTAATTCTAGGTAATTCCTGTTTTAATTTTTTTACACCACTTTCTCCTACAATATCTCCTACCGCTAATATTTTCAAAAAGCAACACTCCTTTCTATTTTTACTTTTATATGATAACATCTATTAATTTATTTTTCAAGAGAAAGTTGCTTATCAAACACGGTCATCTCAATTGCAATCAACTAAATAACAAAAAACGCAATTGAAAAAATTTTTTTCAATTGCGCCTTCTATTATTTAGCATATTCAACAGCTCTAAATTCTCTAATCATATTAACCTTTATTTGTCCAGGATATTCCATTTCATCTTCAATTTTCTTAGCGATTTCTCTAGACATCAATACCATTTCATCATCTGAAACTTTATCTGGTTTAACAATAACTCTTATTTCTCTACCAGCTTGTATTGCAAATGATTTATCTACTCCCTCAAAGGAATCAGCAATTTCTTCTAAGTTTTGTAGACGTTTTATGTATGTTTCCAAAGTTTCCCTTCTTGCTCCCGGTCTTGAAGCTGAAATAGCATCTGCAGCTTGTATTAGCACAGCCTCTAATGTTTCAGGTTCAATATCTCCATGATGTGCTTCTACTGCATTTATAACAATTGGGTTTTCCTTATATTTCTTTAATATTTCAACCCCTATTTCAACATGAGTTCCTTCCATATCATGATCTAATGCTTTACCTATATCATGTAAAAGTCCTGCACGTCTGGCTAGCTTAGGATCTAGTCCCATTTCTTCAGCCATTATTCTTGCTAGATTAGATACTTCAATACTATGATTTAAAACGTTTTGTCCATAGCTTGTTCTATAACGTAGTTTACCAAGTAGTTTTACTAAATCTGGATGAAGACCTATTACTCCTGATTCAAGAACAGCTCTTTCTCCTTCTTCTTTTATAATCGCAGCTATTTCCTCTTTAGCTTTTTCAACCATTTCCTCAATTTTGGCAGGGTGGATTCTACCATCATCAATTAGTTTTTCCAAAGCAAGTTTTGCAACTTCTCTTCTTAATGGATCAAAGCCTGAAATGATAACTGCTTCTGGTGTATCATCGATTATCAAATCTATTCCAGTCAAGGTTTCTAAAGTTTTGATATTTCGACCTTCTCTACCTATAATTCTTCCTTTCATATCGTCATTTGGCAATGCAACTATTGAAACTGTAGTTTCTGATGTATGATCTGCTGCACACTTTTGTATTGCATAACTAATTATTTCTTTAGCACTCTTATCAGCCTTTTCCTTAGTTTCTTCTTCGAAATCTCTAATTATGTTTGCCTTTTCTTTTACCAAGTCTTTTTCGACTTCTGATAATAAGAACCTTTTAGCATCTTCTACAGACATTCTTGAAATACGTTGTAATTCTTCCTTTTGAGCATTAATTATGTTATTTAGCTCATTGTTCAATTCATTAGCTTTATTCTCTAATTCAGAATCTCTTCTCAAAAAATCTTGTTCTTTCTTTTCTAATTGAGATATTCTATTTTCTAAATTTTCTTCTTTTTGTACTAAACGTCTTTCTTGTAATTGTACTTCGCCTCTTCTTTCTTTAATCTCTTGATCTAAATCTTGTCTTGCACTCATTATTTCCTCTTTGGCTCTAAATATTTCTTCTTTCTTTTTATTTTCAGCATCTTTAGCTGCTGATTCAATAATTCTTTTGGCTTCATTTTCTGCACTTTCAATTTTAGATTCAGCAATTTTCTTCCTTAATGCATATCCAACTAAAGTGAAAACTACTGCTGAGACAAGAAAAACGGCGATTATGATTATAGGATTATCCATAATCTTACACCTCTTTCTATTTAATTTTCAATGTTCAGTTTAAATATATTTTATATTTATAATTTCATATATTTCTACTCACATACCTATTTTATATGTATTATTGTAAACTGTCAAGAGTTTTTTTATTAACAACAAACTTTTTTCAATTTTGTTATAGTTTAGAGCCTTTGCAATTGGCAAGTTAATTTAGAAATTATGTAAAAGCAGGAAGTATATTACATATATTCCCCATGTCCATCTTCATCAAATCCCAAAAATTCTCTACTTGAAATTCTTTTTCTTTCTCTTTCCTCTTCAACATTTTTTGAAATTAAATCTTTTACTCTTATAGGATCCTTTATATCTTTTATATCAAATTCTGGAGTTGATTTATCTGCAGAACAACAATGTATTGTACCAACTTTAAAAATTCTTTGAAGTATTGAACATCTTACACTTAAGTCCATTATTCTATATAAACGTACTTCTTCTTGTGAAATAGAAAGCAGACCTGCTTCTACTATTAATTTTTCATTTGTCAATTTGTATTTTGTAAAAGACAATGGTAAACCAAATATCGGCCTTTTTTTATCCTCCCATAAATAAGTTTCTTGTAAATTTTCGTTTTTTTTCATATGTCAATCTCTCCTTTTTCATTTTTATAACTTTTTTCAAAATTTTCCATCTGCAATTTTTCATCATACTTTAAATTTATTTTATTATAATCTATATTTACCAATTTAACAATAGTATATATATTTTTTTTGTGGAGAAAATACTTTGTGTAAAAACTTTTAAAGGAGGATTTTTCATGAAAAAATTTGTAAAAATTCTAATATATATTTGCATTTTATTATGTACTTCATTTTTACTATTTGGATGTGGAAAAAATGAAAATTTTGAAAATACCGCAAATAATGGAGATAAAGCAAACATTTCTAGGACTAGTATAACAAAAGATTTGCAAGATTATACTATAGATGATAATAGTAAAGATCAAAACAATACCGAAAATAGTTCTGCCACTGACAATTCTAAAAAAACTGCAAAAGAAACTGAACTTTCAAGTTTTAATACTCCCTTAAAATCAGGCGTAGCTAATCGTATAACAAACATCAAATTAACTTGTGGAAAAATAAATGAAAAAGTTCTACAAAATGGAGAAACATTTTCTTTCAATCAAATTGTGGGACCTTGCACTGCTGAAGAAGGATATAAAGAAGCTGAAATTTATGTGAATAAACAAATTAAATATGCATTAGGTGGTGGCAATTGTCAAGTAAGCACAACACTTTATAATGCTGTTCTTGCTGTCCCTCGGAATTAATGTTACTGAAAGACATGAACATGGTAGAAGTGTTGATTATATTGAAGATGGCAAGGATGCTACTGTTTCATATAATACTCTTGATTTGAAATTCACTAATAATACAGGAAGCGAAATTAAATTATATGCTTGGTGTGATGATGTTAATGTTTATGCAAAAATTACTCAAATTACTTATGAGTAGGAGATTTTCATAAAATGTTCTATAATGCCAATTATGTTATGTAACACTTCAATTTAACCTTTAAAAACACTTACTCGGAGAAATAAAATAATAAAAATAAAAATTTTTGAAAATGTTAACGAAGGGTCTTACAGTTTCTTGCGATACACTACTTGAGGGCGCGTGTTTCATAGCCATCGGAGAGGCTCAAGGGTGTATGCTTAGAAACTGTTAGACCCGGAGATTACGTTTTCAAAAATTTTTATTTTTATTATTTTATTTCTCTCGGCAACTTACTACAAAGGTTAAATTGAAGTATTACATAGCATAATTGGCATTATATAACATTTTATGAAAATCTCTAAATTGCACCATATTACCAGCTTATCTTAATAGACAAAACCATCTTTCATAAATGTAAGAAGCCACATTCATTAAAGTTTCTTTGCTTACTGTACAATCTGCTAAAATATCAACAGATTGTAATAACTTTCCATCTAAAGTATATGTTACCATTCCAATTTTTTGTCCCTTTTCAACAGGTGCTGACAATTTTGGCTCAATTTGAACATTTTGAACAACATTATTTTCACTTCCCTTTTTTAGCAAAACACCACATGATTGACTTAAAACTGCATTTACATTCTTTTCTATACCCTTTTCTACTGTAACATTACCTACAACATCACCTGATTTTCCAAATTGCTTGAATTCGTAATTATTAAATCCATAATCTAATAATTTTTTTGCATCTTCAAATCTTTGATTACTTGTTGGAGCTTTCATAACCACTGCAATCAAGGATAAATCATCCCTAGTAGCACTTGCAGATAAATTGTATAGAGCAAGTGAAGTAGAACCTGTTTTTAATCCTGTTGCTCCTTTATAATTTCGTACTAGTTTATTTGTATTAACTAATTGTGATTTTCCATCACGTAAAGAATCCATATATATGGTAGTGTAATTTGTTATATCTGGATGGTTCACTAATAGTTCTTTGGACATTAAGGAAATATCATAGCTTGATGTGACATGACCATCTTCATCAATTCCATGGCAATTTTTGAAACATGTATCTTTCATTCCAAGCTCTGTAGCTTTTTGATTCATTTTATCAACAAATGCTTCCTCAGAGCCTGCTATATATTCCGCCATCGCCACTGTACAATCATTCGCAGACACAACGCACATAGCTTTAAGCATTTCATTCACAGTTAATTCTTCACGAGTATCTAACCAAATTTGTGATCCTCCCATTGATGCTGCATTTTCGCTACATGGTACTTTATCTTCCAGTGTTATTTGACCTGAATCTAAAGCTTCAAAAATTAGCAATAATGTCATAAGTTTTGTAACACTTGCTGGTCGTAATTGTTTATGTGCCTCTTTTTCATAAAGTATTTGACCACTATTTTGCTCAATTAAAATTGCAGATTCGCATTCTAATTTTAACGCATTTTTAGCATTATTTTCTTTGGTAGTAGTTGCAAGTTTCTCTGATACATTAGCATTTGTTTCTATAGTATCCATAGTCACTGACCACTCATAATTTTCTGCGTTTGATACTATAACAACTGAGCACATTATGTATAACAATACGGTTATTACTGTTATTTTAGCAACGTATTTATTTACCTTAAAAAGCATATATCATACCCCACTTTCGTTTTGTATAATATATGCTTAATTGCTTTATTTATTCGTGTTATAAAAAATCTTATAGGAAGAAAACATCATTTATAATGTTATAAACCCACTATATATTTACCTTTTACAATTCATTATATTCTACAACTTGAATTGCACTATCCAATGTTTCTGTACAACATAGTTTTCCATGATTATCTACGTATGTTAATTCATTTATTCCTGTTACTTTCCTAGAAGTATCTATATCCTTAGCTAAAACTATTTCATCCTTAAATTTACACACATCTTTTACAATTCTAACCTCATATCCTTCCCTTCGTGATTTAAATATTATATATTTTATTTTATTATCACCAGATAATTGTATTGCTTTTCTATATGGCATTTCTCTATCAAATATTAAATAACATTTTTTACATTTAGCAATTTTCTCTAAAATAACCTCTATTCCCTCTACCTCTGCTATTGCATTTTTTATATAAACATCCCAAAATCCATCTGCTAATTTTAATGCATTAATAAAAGCCTCATCTTCTGATATATTTTCATTCCATTGAGGATTACACAACTTGATAAAATCTGGTGATATTTTGTTTTCCACATATTCTATCTGCATATTGTCTGCTGCATCAATATATTGTATCAGTTCCTTATCCATATATTCAAACGTTTTATCTATATTCTTAACTCCTAGTTTCTTTAGATATTCTTTACCAATTTTCTTCCACAATAAACCTATAGATGAATAATAAATTCCATTCTCTCTTTTACCATTCCTGTTTTTTTGGTGATGATCAAATTCTCCTAACCCTATATCATAAACAATTTTATCTTCTACATTCATATTTCCTATAGTAGGAACTCTTGATAAAATAACATTATCAATTACTTTGCTTAAAAATATTGTTGATATAACATCATCAACATGAAATCTACCTGAATGTGTTATACAATTAGCCTCATCAATTTGATTAGTTAATTGTATATTTTTATATTTATTTGAACTCATATTTTACCTCCCCTGTTAATTATATAACATTGTTAAAATTTATCAAGTTATAGATTTGTCTATCTTTCTTCTGGTATACTATCAAAATAAACATAACTTTTTCCATTCACTCCCGGCTAATAAAGGACTTTATGATATGATTTTTGGACAATCTTACATCATTACTATAAGAACTGAAACATATCAAATCATTCTGCTCCTTAAATAGTCATTGATTAAATCTAGATAATTCTCCATGTAACTTCCTCCTTAATAGTATTTATAAAAAAAGTTATGCATAGATTTTATCATATTATGTAAATATTATCCACATTTTATGTATAGAAATTTACAACTTTAAACTAAAAAAACTACCATAAAGGTAGCTTTTAGTGAAACATTTTCACTACATGGAACTTTAGTTTCCAAAGTTATTGCTGTTATTTTAGCAACATATTTATTTAACTAAAAAAGCATATATCATACCCTACTTTCGTTTTGTATAATATATGCTTTTATATTAATATTATTCTTATTGATTAATTCCTTAAATCTAACTATTATTCTGATACCATTCTGCAAATTTTTCCAAGGCAGAATAAGAGCCGTCAATTTTTCTTCTGTTTTCTCTTTCTGTAGAATCCATCTCTGCTAATGTCGTTTCAAATCCAGCAGGTTTGAATATATACCACAGATCAGACCATTTTTCGTCTCTATCAATACCCTTTATTTCTTTTGATAAATTTCCGTGGATGCTTACCATAAAAATAATGAATTTCTTTTCCATCATAATACGCTAAACATTCATTAAAAGCGCATTTTCGATTTTCCTTATCTTCCATTAATTTTAAAATGCCTGAAATTCCTATTGTTTCTAAAGAAAAGTTTACAAATGCTCTTGGAAATCCATTTAATTCATCAATCCTAAAGTCAGTATCCATAGCCATACATGGCTTGTTTACTATTTCAAAAGCTTGTTTTACTTTTGCAGTTGCAATTTCTTTTATATCATCACTCCTTGGTTCATCTAATTCATGATTAAATGTACTAATTTTTAAGTTCTTAAAATACTTTTCTGCGGATTTTGCTTTTCCTTTATTATGTGTTACAAAAATAATTTCATTTTCCATATTATCTCCTCGTATAATGAACATATAAACATTATACGAACTCCTTTCTTTTTTATTTTTTTGTTATAATGTTTTTATAGACTC
>CANQKT010000051.1 GCA_947624525.1 uncultured Clostridia bacterium
ATAGCTACTAATCCCAAAAATGCACCAATAAATGTGTATGGAATTACAATTGCTATAATACTCAATATAATAGAAGTTGCATATACATATTTAGAAGCATTACTTTGGATAATAGGTATCTTGGCAGTTCTAATTATATGCAAACCAATCAAGTTTGATACAACTCCATATGAAAACCAAATTGTTTGGAATAAAGCTGCATCAGGTGTACGTAATTTAAATCCAAACCATAATATTGAAAACACTATTAAATCAAACACTGAACTAGTTGGTCCCATATAAAGCATAAATCTTTTTATACTATCAATATTCCATTTCTTAGGCTTATGCAAATATTCGTTATCTACATTATCTAATGGAACAGATAATTGTCCACAATCATATAATAAACTTTGCACTAGTAATTGTATTGGTGTAATTGGGAAAAATGGTAAAAATACGCTAGCAATAACAACAGAAAGCACTTCTCCAAAATTGAAACTTACAGCCATTTTGATATATTTCATTAAGTTTCCAAAAGTCTTTCTTCCTTCAACAACACCATCTGTTAATACATTTAAATCTTTTTCTAGTAGAATAATATCTGCAGTTTCTTTTGCTATATCAACTGCTGTATCAACAGAAATACCAACTTCTGCATTAGTAAGTGAAGGTGCATCATTTATTCCATCCCCCATATAACCTACAATATTTCCACTTTCTTTCAAAAGCCTGATAATCCTTGCTTTCTGGATTGGTGATAGTTTTGCAAAAACATTTGTATCTCTTAAAAGCCTTTTTACTGCAGAATCTTCCATAGTATCCAAACTACTTCCCAATACTATTCTTTTTGTGTTTATATCAACCTTTTCGCATATTGCCTTTGTTACATATTCATTATCACCTGTTAAAACTATTACTCTAATTCCATCCTTATTTAATCTTTTTATAGATTCTTTTGCAGATTCTTTTGGTGGATCTAGAAATCCTATAAATCCTAAAAATGTCATATTTGATTCATCATTTACTGAAAAATCTGCTGTTGCTGTATCAAGCATTTTACTACATACACCTATAACTCTCATTCCATCTTGATTTAGCTTTTTTGAAATATTTATTATATTGTTTTTTAATTGATTTGTAATTGGAATAATATTTCCATTATCTTCTGCAGTAGTACTCATCTCTAAAATTTCTTCTATAGCACCTTTGGTTATTATTTGTAATCCCTGATTATTAGAAATAATTACAGAAAGACATCTTCTTACAAAATCAAATGGAATTTCATTTATTTTTGTATATTCTTTTTCAAGTCCTGAAACTCCTTCTATTTCCGCTCTTTTCAAAATTGCTTCATCTATATTTCCTTTTAAACCTGTTTGAAAATATGCATTAAGATACACATAGTCTAAAACTTTAATATTATCTTTTCCATATACATCCAAATATTTTTCTAAAACAATATTATCTTCTGTTAATGTTCCAGTTTTATCTGTACATAAAATATTCATTGCCCCAAAACTTTGAATACTATCTAAACGCTTTACAATAGTCTTCTTTTTAGACATTCTTATTGCACCTTTACCTAGACTAGATGATTGTATAACTGGAAGTAATAAAGGAGTAATTCCTATTGCTATAGCTACTGAAAATGTGAATGCAACCAATAAATCATGTTTATGTGCATTTAGTAAAAAAGTTATTGGTATCATAACTAACATAAACTTTATTAGTAATTTACTAAGATTCTCTGTTCCCTTTTGAAAAGTAGTTTTTGGCTTTCCGATTATTTATGGCATTAGAAATTTTCCCAAAATAAGTGTTATTTGCTGTTTTAAATATAACACCTTTTGCTGAACCACTAGTTACATTGGTTCCCATAAAACAAATATCATCTAAATCTGTAATACTTTCAAGTTCTTCTATTGATTGTAATTGGGTTTGAGTAAATTTTTCAATTGCCTCTGATTCTCCTGTTAGTGATGATTGACTAACATGTAAGTTATTTGATTCTATCAACCTTAAATCACCAGGAATTAAATCTCCTGCTGATAAAATAACAACATCTCCAAATGTTAATTCTGATATAGGAAGTTTTACTTTTTCCCCATTACGAATTACTGTTGCAGTTGTAGCTATTAATTTCTTTAAGTTTGCTGCATCTCTATTCGATTTATATACTATTATAAACTCTAACAATGTACTTACTAAAATCAAAACACAAATAACTATTATATTAGCATAAGTTGGTGGATTTGTTAGATATATATCTGTATATACTAGAACAAAAATTATCCCAATTAATATTAAATTAAATGGAGTCATAAGGCTTGAAAAGAAGTATTTATACCACTTTTTTGGTTTAGAATTATTTAATTCATTTTTTCCATATTTTGCTATATTTTCTTCTGCTTGCGCTGAAGTTAAACCTGTATTTACATCAGTTTTCATATTTGAAACGAATTCATCTATAGTTGATATACATTGTTTTCCATACAATTTTTTTATATCAACTTTATCATTTTTTTCGCTTTTACCTTCCTTATTTTCTTTTGATATTTCTTTCACTAATAACACCTTCTCAAAATTTTTACTTTGAAACATATTATTTATTATTTACAAATTTAGTATGTTTTATCAAATTATATTGCAAATTTATAAAAATGGCAAATTAATCTTCAATCACTAATTCCACAGGACAATGATCACTTCCCAAAACCTCATCATAAATATTTGCTTCAGATATCTTATCTTCCAGTTCATCAGACACCACAAAATAATCAATCCTCCAACCAATATTCTTACTTCTAGCTTGTCCCATATAACTCCACCATGAATACTTTTCTTCATCAGGATGGAAATATCTAAAAGTATCAATAAATCCACTTTCAAGTAATTCAGTAAACTTGCCTCTTTCCTCATATGTAAAACCTGCATTTCCAATATTAGCCTTTGCATTTTTCAAATCAATTTCTTCATGGGCAACATTTAAATCTCCACAAACTACGACAGGCTTTGACTTTTCTAAATTTTTTAAATATGTTCTAAAGTCATCTTCCCATTTCATTCTATATTCTAGCCTAGATAGATCTCTTTTTACATTTGGAACATATACAGTTATAACATAATATTTTTCAAATTCCATTGTTATAACTCTACCTTCATGGTCATGTTCATCAATCTCCATTCCATATGTTACATTCAAGGGTTTTATTTTTGTATATACCAATGTCCCTGAATATCCCTTTCTTTCTGCTGGGTTTAAGTACCTATAATATCCTTCTGGATGATAATCAAATTGGTCCTCCATAACTTTTGATTCTTGAATACAAAAAACATCTGCATCTATTTCTTTAAAAAATTCATCAAATCCTTTTTTTAAACAAGCTCTAAATCCTGCTACATTCCATGATATAATTTTCATAATTAATATAATTCCTTTCTTTATTATTTTTCTAAAATTAAAGTCACTGGTCCATCATTTAACAGATTTACTTTCATATCAGCTCCGAAAATTCCTTTTTGAACTTTCACATTTTGTTCTTCACATTTACTACAAAAATATTCATACAAAGGTTCTGCTAATTCGGGCCTTGCTACTTCTATAAAAGATGGCCTATTTCCGTTATTACAATTTGCATATAAAGTAAACTGCGATACTATAAGCAAACTTCCCCCAACATCTTTAACACTTAAATTCATCTTTCCATTTTCATCCTCGAAAATTCTTAATGCACACAGTTTCTTTGCCAGATAATTAGCATTTTCCTGTGTATCTGCATGTGTCACTCCAACTAAAATTAAAAAACCTTTTCCAATCTCCCCCACTATTTTCCCTTCAACCATGACACTTGCTTGTTTTACTCTTTGAATTACTAATTTCATTTACTTCTCCTCCATTATTTAAAATTTTATCATCAAACAAAATCTTCTGCAATAACTTTTGAAAAATTGGGGAATATTTTCAGGTTTTTTCATTGCATATACAATTGCAAAACCAACTGAACTGTAACATAGGGAATTGTATTTTCTCTCCCATAGCGCATAGGGTTTAGATAGACTTTTTATGCACTAAAAAAAATCAACCATTTCTGATTGATTTTGTTTATACCTGTTCTATAATTTCGAACAAATACATTATTGGTGGGCAGTCCTGGATTCGAACCAGGGAACTCATACGAGGTCAGATTTACAGTCTGATGGTTTTAGCCACTCACCCAACTACCCAATTATAAAAAATGAATACTACTTATAATGATATACTATAAATAGTATTCATATGGTGCGCCCTCTAGGATTCGAACCTAGGACCCACCGGTTATGAGCCGGTTGCTCTGACCAACTGAGCTAAGGGCGCGTGTTTGTTTCAACAATAGTAAGTATATACTAATATAAATATCTTGTCAAGACATTTTATGATTTTTTTTTATTTTTTTAAGTTACAAAATGCACAACTGGAAGTTAATCCAAATTGTGCATTTGGGCATTAATGTTGATGTTGTTCTTCCATTTTTCCTTCTGGAAGTGCAGGTAATTCTAATACCACTTTAATCTTCATAATATATCTTATACTTCTAACAAGTTTCATATTTTTTATTCTTTCCCATAGAGATGGTTTTACATTTATTCTAGTATCTTGATAATATTGACTATCTTCCATATTATCAACTAACTCTTTGTCTCCAACATCCTCATTATTTGCATTTGCTATTTGCTCTATTTTTTCTTGTGGAACTGGTATGCATTTTAATGCATCTGCTATTTCTATTCCGATATAACTTAATGCTTTTGATCTATCTTCTATTCTTTCCATATCTATTTCAATATGCAGATTTGATTCTAAGTTAGAAATTTTAGTATTTACTGTTTTCAAAGCTTCCAAATAGTTTGGTGTTTTATTATTTTTTGCTCTTCCCATTTGTCCTAATGTATCTATAACTTCTTCAGAATAATCCGTAGCAGATAATTCCTGTACTTTCTTTTTCCAATCAGCATCTTTATTTTCAACAGCTTGTAGAGTCTCCTTTAATGTAGCAGATAATGATATATTCTTTTCTCTTTGTCTAATTAAATCCTCTATTAGCTTTGTATTTTCTTCAAATTGAGATGTTGCATATTCTACTAAATCATATGCTTCATCATACACATTTTTAGGGAAATTATCTTTTTCAGGATATTCAATTAAATATGTTTTTATTGATTCTATTAAATCCTTAAAATAGCTGTCATCTTCTAATTGTACAATTTGTTTTTTACTATTTGGATTAATCATTTTTTGTACTTTTTCTATATTATTTAAAATTTTTTCCTCAGTTATTACCATTTTTACGTTTACCATGTCAGATTTAGACATTGTAAATTTCCCTCCTTTGTCATAAGTATATTTATTAACATTATTATTATACACCATTTTATTGAGTTCTACAATATCATTTGTTTTTCTTTTTTGTGTCAATTGTATTACAGAATTGTTACAAATCTATTGTTATTGCTCTTTTTGAATTTCTACATAACGTTTAATTTTCATTGTAGTTGTTTTTTCAAATTCATCTTTTTTTATTTCTATCTTCTTAATTGCCTTATATGAAGTTAATTTTCTATTAACTTCTTTTATCTTCTCCCAAATTATATCATAAATTTGCTTATCTGTTAAATCTTTTCCATAAATTTTTTCAATTTCTTCATAATTTGGAATAATTTTAGCTGTTATAATTAATTCCTTTTCATTTTTCTTTTCCTTATCTTGTTTTCCATATACCATTGATTCTTTTATTTCTGGTATATTTCCCAACACAAGTTCAATCTCTTCTGGGTATATATTTTTTCCATTTTGTGTAACTATTACATTTTTACATCTTCCAGTTATAAATAAATATCCATCTTCATCCATATAACCTATATCACCTGAATGAAAATATCCATCTACTATTGCCTCTTTTGTTGCTTTTTCATCTTCATAATAGCCAAGCATTAGAGTTTCGCTTTTTATTAATATTTCTCCTTCTCCTTTTTCATTAGGATTATCTATTTTTATATCTGCACATACTACAGGTCTTCCTGCTGATCCTATCATTGGTTTAAATTCAGGTGTTAATGCTGCAATTGGTGCTGTTTCAGTTAAACCGTATCCTTGTAAGAAAAGTATCCCTATATCTTCAAACCACTTTCCTATTTTTGGATCAATTGGAGCTGCTGCTGAAACTATAATTCTTATGTTTCCACCCAAATTTTCATGTATTTCGCTAAAGACCTTGCGTTTTATATCTATTCCAACACTTTTTAATGCATTTGTAATGTGAATCATTGAATTAACAATTCCCTCTTTTTTGCTTTTTTTGATATTAGCATTAATTTTTTTGTATAAATTTTCTACTAGCAATGGTACAGTTAAAATTGCTGTTGGCCTTACTTCTTTGAAATCTGACACAATATGTTTTAGACCTTGACATACACCTATAGACATTCCTATAGACATTGGAAGTAAAAAACCTATCGTGGATTCATATGTGTGATGCAATGGCAATATTGATAAAAATCTGTCTGTTGGATACAATTTTACAAATGCTGAGACAACATTAATATTTTCAGCTAAATTTCTATTACATATCATTACACCTTTGGAATTAGATGTAGTTCCTGACGTAAATATTAATACTTTAAATTCATTAGGATCAATTTCAATATCCATATATGTATTATCTCCACTATTTATTAATATGTTACCCTGTTTTATTAAATAATTTAATCCAATTATTTTTCCATTTAATTCCTCATCTGAATTCATTTGAATAAAGTACTTTACACTCTCAGTTGAATTTGAAGTAATTATTTTATTAATGACTTCTTTTTTCTTGGTAGAAAATATAACTGCTGTTGCTTTAGACCTATTTATAACGTTTATAATTTCATTTTCTGGAAGCTCTTTATCTATAGGAACAGCTATTCCACTTCCACATAATAAAGCCATATAAGAAACATACCAGTGATATGTATTTTCTCCAATTATTATTATGCGAGTATCTTTAATTTTTAAATAATCATTTAAAGCTGTACCTAGTGATATAACATCGCTTCTATACTCCTTATACTTTATTTCTTTAAACGGTTCTTTACTGTTGAATTTTTCTAAAATAAAAGTATTTTCTGCAAACTCTGTTGTGGATTTTTGGAACACTTCTTTTATTGTTTTATAGTCTGTTGCTTGATAGGTTTTAGAATTCTTTTTGTTCTTGGTCTCATGTTCTTTTTTTATTGATTCATAATCTACTTTCATTTCTTCAATGTCTGATAATCCTTTCATTTTAAATTTTGGAAATTTAAAATCCGGAATTTTAAAATCTTTTAATATTCTCATTTTTTTCATTCCTTTCGATTTTTGCAACATCTAAATTTTATCTTTTATTTTAGTGAATCTAAATTATCTAAAGCTTTTCCTGTTCCTAAAGCAACACATGATACAGTATCTTGTGCAATCATAACATGTATTCCAGTTTTTTCTTGTAACAATTTATCTAACCCATCAACTAAACAGCCTCCTCCTGTCATATATATTCCTCTATCACTTATATCTGCTGCTAATTCTGGTGGGGTTTTTTCTAATACAGAGTGAACTGCATCAACTATCATTAATGCTGGTTCTAGCATTGCTTCTAACATTTCGCTTGAATGAACTGTGATTGTTTTTGGTAGACCATCTATTAAATCTCTACCTCTTATATCCATCTCTACATCTTGCATTTTTGGATATACACAACCTATATTCACTTTCAAATCTTCTGCTGTTCTTTCACCTATTATAATATTATATTTTTTCTTTATATATTTAATTATATATTCATCAAATTTATCTCCTGCAACCTTTAAAGATGTACTTGTAACAGATCCTCCCAAGGAAATAACTGCTATATCTGTAGTTCCTCCTCCTATATCTACTACCATATTACCACATGGTTTAGATATATCTATTCCGGCTCCAATAGCTGCTGCTATTGGTTCCTCTATTAAATATACCTTTCTCGCACCTGCTTGTGTTGCTGCATCTATTACGGCTTTTTTTTCTACTTCTGTTACTCTTGATGGTATACATATCATTATTCTAGGAGCAAATACAAATCTGCCACATACTTTGTTGATAAAATACTTTAACATTTTTTCAGTAACTGTGTAGTTGGATATAACTCCTTCACGCAAAGGTCTTGTTGCTACAATATTTCCTGGTGTTCTACCTAACATTCTTCTAGCTTCTTTCCCAACTGCAAGAACTTCTCCTGTATTACTATCAACTGCAACAACAGAAGGCTCTCTTAAAACAATTCCCTTACCTTTTACATATGCTATTACAGTAGCAGTTCCTAAATCTATTCCTATATCTTGCCCCCAATTAAACATATTTATCTGTCCTTTCTTTAAAGAGTGTTACATCTTTGTCTCATTTTCTTTACAATTATATTACATATAATTTAAAATATCAATGTTTTCCATACAAATTATTATTATTTAGGAAACAAAAATTTTTGGAACCATTTTTATGTTTCCAAAAATTTTACTACATATTATTCTTTAACCCTTGCCACATAATCTTTTACATTTGTTTTTATTAATTCCCAAAAGTCAATTTCTTCTGGTTTTGTGTCTGTCAATTCTATTTTAAACGTTTCAACATTTTTGTATTCAAAATTTACTTCAAATTTTCGTAGTTGTTCTGGTTCTAATTTGTCAATTTTAACATATTGCTCACCTAGCACGTTTTCATATTCATTTAAAATGCTTATTTTTAAATATTTATTTTCTATTGTTTCTTGTTTATTATTTTTAACAATACCATATATATATCCGTCTCTTTTAGAAGCTTTTGCTTCTGTTACATCTACAAACAATTCATCAACATCGATGTCATAACCTAATATATCTGCATATGATACCTTTAAAAATGCATTTATCATTATATTACTAAACGCATAAAATGCTATTACTAATATAAGATACATAAGAAACGTTTTCATTCTACTCATATTCAACTTCCTCTTTTCTTATATATATTTTTATATATTTATTTCATTATAATTTTCTGAAAACACCTACTACTCTACCCAAAACCTGACAATCCTGAACTATTATTGGAGCCATTGTACTATTTTCTGGTTGCAATCTAATATGACCGTTTTCCATATAAAATGTTTTTACTGTGGCCTCGTCATCAATCATAGCTACTACAATTTCGCCATTTCTTGCAACATTTTGTTTTTTTACTAATATATAATCTCCATCTAAAATACCAGCTTCTATCATACTTTCTCCTCTTACAACCAACATGAAACTCTCAGAATTTCCTACGAAGTCTATTGGGATTAGAAAGTTATCTGTTATGTTTTCTACTGCTAGTATTGGTTCTCCTGCTGTTATTTTTCCTATAACTGGAACATCAACTAATTCTCTACCACTATAAAAAGGTTTTTCATTTGTATTATTCTTATTTAGACCTTTTAATAGTCTTAGTGTTCTTCCTTTTTGATTTTCCTTCTTTATATATCCTTTTTCTTCTAGTTTAGCTAAATATGAATGAACTGTTGCAGTTGAACTTAGTCCTACTGCTTTACCTATTTCCCTTACTGAGGGTGCATATCCTTGTTCTTCTACTTGCTTTTCTATGAATTTTAATATATCTCTTTCTCTATTATTTAACTCTTTTGAACCTTTTCCTCTATGTTTTTTTTCCATTAATAACATTACCCCTTTCATAAATAACTTATTAATATAATAACATACAAACAGAAAATTGTCAAACACAAGTTTTGCTTTTTAATCATACCATTCAAGTTCCCAATCTATCAGCCTAACAGTATCTCCTTCTTGCACACCCGCTTCTTTTAGAGCTTGATTAACTCCTAATTTATCAAGACATTTATGAAAATAATGCATAGATTCATTATCATCCAAATTAACTCTTCTCATAATTCTTTCAATACCTGGTCCATTAACAATAAATACCCCATCTTCCTTAGTAATATTAAATTCTTCTTTTTCCTCTAATGTATATACTTTTTTAACTTCTTCTATATCAATTAATTCTTCTTTTGGAAGAGTCTTTAATATATTTGAAACATAATCAAGTAATTCCTTTACACCTTCACCAGTTACAGCCGAAATTTTAAATATTTTCATATTTTTATCGTTTGCTAATTTTACTAATTCATTGTATAATGTTTCATCTTGAATTAGATCAGCTTTACTAGCTACTATAATTTGAGTTCTGCTACTTAATTTTTCACTATAACTTTTTAACTCATTATTAATAACATTGAAATCATCTACTGGATTTCTTCCTTCTATTCCTGATACATCTATTACATGTAATAATAATCTTGTTCTTTCAATATGTCTTAGAAATTGAAGTCCTAGACCAGTTCCTTGACTTGCACCTTCTATAATTCCAGGTATATCTGCAATTACAAAACTATTACCATATTCACTTTTTACTACTCCTAAATTTGGCTCTAATGTTGTAAAATGATAATCTGCTATTTTAGGTGTAGCAGATGTTACAGTAGACAAAAATGTTGATTTTCCTACATTTGGGAATCCGATTAATCCTACATCTGCAAGTAATTTTAATTCCAAAATAATTTCTCTTTCAATTCCTTTTTCTCCACCTTGTGAAAAATGTGGTGCTTGTCTAGTGGATGTTGCAAAATGTGAATTTCCTTTTCCTCCTCTACCTCCTGGAAAGATTAATTCAGTTTGACCTGGCTTACATAAATCAGCTAATATTTTTCCTGTTTCTGCATCTTTTATTAAAGTTCCTAAAGGAACTTTAATATATAAGTCATCTCCACCTCTTCCATAACGATGACCACCTTCTCCATTTTTACCATCTTCAGCTTTAAATTTTTTCTTATATCTAAAATCTACAAGTGTATTAGAATCTGGATCTACAGTGAAATATACATCTCCACCTTTTCCTCCATCTCCTCCATCTGGTCCTCCGGCTGCAACATATTTTTCTCTTCTAAAAGAAACCGCTCCATCTCCGCCATTTCCAGATTTAACAACTATTTTTACGTAATCTGTAAACATTACTCCATCTTCCTTCCCCAAAAGAAATTTAGGGATATGTCCCTAAATTTCTTTTGTATATTATCTTATAATTCCAATTTTCTCATATACATCTTTTAATGTTTTACTTGCAACTTGTGATGCTTTTTTAGCTCCTTCATCATATATTTCCTCTAAATATTTTGGATTATCCATAAGCTCATTATATTTTTTATGGAATGGTTCTAATTCATTTATAATAGCTTCAGCAACTGCAGTCTTAAATGTTCCATATCCACTTCCTTGAAATTCTTTTTCAATCTCATCCATTTTCTTATTAGTGATAATTCCATAAATTTCCATCAAATTACTGATTCCAGGCTTATTCTTTTCATCATATTTTACAATTCCCTCTGAATCTGTAACTGCTTTTTTTACTTTTTTCATTATATCTTCAGGTGTATCCACTAATAATATTGTATCATTTGGAATTGTACTACTTTTACTCATTTTACTTGTTGGATCTTGTAAACCCATAATCCTTGCACCAACTTTTGGTATATATGGCTCTGGTATTTTAAAAGTATCTCCATATAATTTATTAAATCTCTCTGCTATATCTCTAGTTAATTCAACATGTTGTTTTTGATCTTCTCCTGTAGGTACTAAATTTGCTTGATATAATAAAATATCCCCAGCCATTAAACTTGGATATGTGAATAATCCTGCATTTATATTGTCTGCATGTTTTGCTGATTTATCCTTAAACTGTGTCATTCTTGATAATTCACCCATGTATGTATAACAGTCTAATACCCAGCCAAGTTCTGCATGTTCATGAACTTGTGATTGTAAAAATACAGTGCTTTTATCTGGATCTATCCCTGCTGCAATATATGATGCTAAAATTTTTAATGTATTATTTTTTAATTCCTTTGGATCTCTTCTTACTGTAAGTGCATGTAAGTTTGCTATCATATAATAACAATCAAATTCTTCTTGCATTTTAACGAAATTTTTCAATGCCCCTACGTAATTTCCTAATGTTAGGTCACCTGTGGCTTGAATTCCACTTAATATAACTTTTTTCCCCATTAATATCATCCTTTCAGAATCATTTTTATAATTAATTCTCATACAAAATTATAAAGCATTTTCGGCACTTTTGCAAGCATTTTTCTATATCTAATTACATACTGTTAGTATTTGTTCTAATTCAGGTGCCCATGCTGTTAGCAAGTTAATTTAAGAATTATGTAAAAGTAGGAAGTATATTAACAATGGAGTACAAAGCGCGCAGTTTGGCGAGGCTTATCAAAAGACGCAAAAGGGACAAGCAAAAACAAAAACCTTCTTCCAACAAAAAGTCCCTTTTGCCTTTTGATAAGAACAAGCCAGTAAGCGTACGGAATGTTAATATACTTCCTACTTTTACATAATTCTTAAATTAACTTGCTAACTGCAGGCACCTAAACATTTACTACTATTTAAAACCTTAATAAAATATTAAATTTAGCAGCTTATCAATTACACTTTGTATTGTAAAGAGGAAGTAAATAATTAATTGCAAAAAAATGTAAGCAAAATATAAAATTTTGCTTACATTTTTTTGCAATTAATTATTTACTTCCTCTACTGGATATACACTAACTTTTTTCTTATCTTTTCCTAGTCTCTCAAATTTAACTCTACCAGTTACTTTAGCATATAAAGTATCATCACTACCTATACCAACATTTGTTCCTGGATGAATTTTTGTTCCTCTTTGTCTTACTAAAATGTTTCCTGCTGGAACAACTTGACCGTCAGCTCTTTTTAAACCAAGACGCTTAGACTCACTGTCTCTACCGTTCTTAACACTACCTTGACCTTTTTTATGAGCCATGTTTTTCACTCCTTTCAATATTTGGATTTTAATAGATTCTCAAATAGATTTACTATTGTTTATACACGGTAACAATAGTTTTTACTATTTTATAAATAAAATATTTTTATTAATTCATACAAAGTTATTTAAAATAACAATTTATTAAATAGCCCTCTAAAAATATATCTAATTAAGCTACTGTAATTTTTGTTATTTCAACTTTTGTGTATGGTTGTCTATGACCTTGTGTTCTTCTGTAGTTTTTCTTAGCTTTATATTTGTAAACTAATATTTTTTTAGCTTTTCCATGTGCAACTACTTTACCTTCAACCTTTACACCTTTTACATAAGGAGTTCCTACTTCTACTTTACCTTCATTAGAAACTAAAACAACATTGTCAAATGATACTGCTTTACCTTCTTCTGAATCTAATTTTTCGAAAAATACTACATCTCCTTCTGAAACTTTGTATTGTCTTCCACAACTTTCGATTATTGCGTACATTTAAGTACACCTCCCTTTATATGTATACTCGCTAAGCATAAAATACTAGGTAGCTAAAAAGATTTTTAGCATTTTAAACCCGACTCAGGCGGCTTACAGGTATGTATTTTATCATAATTTATAAGTGATGTCAATGAATTTTTAAAATTTTGTATGAAACCTCTTGTATTTTATGTAACTCCGTGCTATAATATAGTAACATTCTGTAAAATCCCTCTATTACATCTTAGCATTTACAGTATAATTTTATTAATTATAAAGAGGTGAATTCAATGGTAAAATACAATTACCGGTATTCAAAAAAGGACAACAGCATATCATCAGTCGTAGTAGATTTTGATGGAGAAAAAGATGACAGAATTACTATTCCAAAGGAGTATATTTCTGAATTAACTAATTATTTTACAGTTTCAGAAGATGATACTTCTATCTTCTTTATAATTGCGAGAGCAATTCAATTAAAGAAGGAAAATTATAGAGATATAAACTCATCTACAAAAAGGTATAAGTTTGGATCCAAATATGGGGCCTTTCCACGGGCGTTGGTTTCGCGGATTATGGCTTTAAAAGATCTTATCCCTCTTGAAGTAATCGAAACTTACTTTGGGGATGATGCAAGGATTCAGGACCTTGATTTTTTCCTTAATCACGAAGACATCTTTGAGGTAGCGGCTTGTATCTACGAGGACCTTGACAATTATTGTCGTTTTCTTAAAGAGTTATAATGTTAAGTTTTGTCCAAAAAAAACGCTGACACACTTGCCAGCGTTTTTTATTTATATATCAAACATTTTATATCTATCTACTAATATTTTCTGTTCCAACAATATCCACAAATTCCTTCAAAATCTCATCACTCATCAAAACACCACCAGCGGAATCAACCTTGTCTCCATTTTGAATATCTATTCTACAGTTATTTCTATCTCCTGCAAAAAATTTTATAATACCTCTTAATCTGTCTTTTTGAGTATCACTTAAATCTGTAATATTGATCTTTAATACATTTGATTTATGAGTATCTTCTCCTTTAAATTCTATAATTTTATTAGCAACAATTTTTACATCTTCATCTTCTCGAATACTAAGTCTTCCTTCAATCAAAACGATATTCTCATCCATTAATATATTTGAACACATTTGATAGCAATTTTCAAAAATTATAATTTCACATTGACCATATAAATCTTCTATAGTAACAAAAGCCATAATTTTATTTGTTTTTGTATATTTTTTCTTAACACTATTTATAATACCTACTATTCTAACCATTTGACCATCTTTATATTTAGGAATATCATTAAGCTCGCCTTCTTCCACTTCTTGAATCTCTTTCATTCTTACAGTATTGATAGTTGCTTCTCGTTCTATTTTTTCCCTTAATCCTTCTAGTGGATGACCAGAAATATATAAACCTAGCATTTCCTTTTCCATTGATAGTAGTTCTTTTTCAGAATATTCTTTTAAAATAGTGTATTTATATTTCATTTTATCTAATTGATTATTTACACTATTTGATTCAGAATTATCTTCTGTACTTCCTCCAAAGGTCAAATCAAACATTGTAACTTGTCCTTTTAAACTTTTTTTACTTGTATCAGATATACTATCTATTATGTCTTCATATGATGCCATCAGAGTACTTCTAGTTTGTTCAAACTCATCAAATACACCTGCTTTTATTAGACTTTCTATGCATTTTTTATTAACAGATTCATTTTCCATCCTTTCGCAAAAATCTGCGAAATCTTTGAAATTACCATTTTGTTGGCGATTATTAACAATAGCATCTACAACACTTGTACCAACATTTTTTATACTTCCTAAACCAAATCTTATTTTCCCATCATCAACAGTAAATTTTGTGAAACTTTTATTAATATCAGGTTTCAATATTTGTATTCCCAATTTTCGACATTCTTCAATATATAGTGGAACTTTATCCAAATTTCCTAGAAAGCTATTTAATGTTGCAGCCATGAATTCTTCTTTATAATATGCTTTTAAATATGCAGTTTGATATGATACTACAGCATATGCTGCTGCATGTGATTTATTAAATGCGTATTTTGCAAACTCTGCCATCTCATCAAATATAGTGTTTGCAGACTGCTCATCTATTCCATTACGAACACAGCCTGGAATTAAAACATTTCCATCATCATCTACTTGTCCATGAATAAAATATTCTCTTTCTTTTGCCATTACATCTAATTTTTTCTTACCCATAGCACGACGAACTAAATCAGCTCTACCTAATGAGTAACCTGCTAAATCCCTTACTATTTGCATTACTTGTTCCTGATATACCATACAACCATAAGTTACTTCTAATATTGGCTTTAGTGCAGGATGTGTATATACAGCGTGTTCTGGGTCTTGTTTATTAGCTATATATCTTGGAATCTGATCCATAGGACCAGGTCTATATAATGAAACACCTGCTATTATATCTTCTAAGCAATCTGGCTTTAATTCTTTCATAAAGTTTGTCATTCCTTGACTTTCAAATTGGAATATTCCCATGCTATCCCCATTTTGCCACAATTTATATACATTAGGGTCATTCATATCTCTATCAAATTTTACATCTATTCCTCTATTTTGTTTTACTAAATCAATTGTATCTTGAATAACTGTTAATGTTCTTAGTCCTAGGAAATCCATTTTTAGAAGTCCGTAGTTCTTCTAATGTTGTCATTATGAATTGAGTTGAAATTAGTCCATCTCTTACATATAATGGAACATACGTGTCTACAGGTTCTTTTGTAATTACTATTCCGGCATGCATGTGTTGATGCCTGTCTTGGTAGTCCCTCTAATCCCATTGCTATTTCCAATAATTTATGTATTTGTGGGTCATTCTCATATAAATCATTTAACTCTTTATTTTGTTCTAATGCTTTTTTTATTGTAATATGTAATTCATTTGGTATCATTTTAGCAAGTTTATCTGTTTCTGCGTATGATACATCTAATGCTCTACCAACATCACGAATTACCATTCTAGCTGACATTGTTCCAAAAGTAATAATCTGAGATACATGGTCATGCCCGTATTTTCTGGCAACATAATCTATTACTTCTTCTCTTCTTTCATAACAAAAATCCACATCAAAATCTGGCATACTAATTCTTTCTGGATTTAAAAATCTTTCAAAAATCAAGCTATATTTTATAGGATCTATATCTGTTATTCCAATTGTATATGCTACAATTGATCCTGCACCAGAACCACGGCCAGGACCTACTGGAATACCTTGTGATTTTGCATAGTTTATATAATCCCAAACTATTAAGAAATAATCTACATATCCCATCTTTTTTATTACTGATAATTCATATTCTGCTCTATCCAAAATTTCCTGTGTTGCATTTTCCCCATATTTTTTTTGAATACCATCATCACATAATTTTTTCAAATAATCATAGTGTGTTTCAAACTCCTCTGGAACATCATAATTTGGAAGAATTGTATGTCCAAATTCAAATTCAACATTACATTTATTTGCAATTTCTACTGTATTTTCTATAGCTTCTGGAATGTTTTTGAAATAATCTTTCATTTCTTCAGGCGATTTTATATAAAAATCATCTGTTTGAAATCTCATTCTATCTTCATCTGTCATTCGTTTCCCAGTTTGAATGCATAATAAAACCTCATGATTATAACTATCTTCTTTTCTTAAGTAATGTGCATCATTTGTGGCAACTAGTTTTATCCCCAATTTTTTAGATAACTGAACTAGCTTTTGATTCAAAATGATCTGTTCTCTTATAGTATTTGCTTGAACCTCTAAATAATAATCATCTCCAAACAAGTTCTTATGCCATAAAGCCACTTCTTCTGCCTTTTCCATACTTCCATTTATAACAGCCTGTGCTAATTCTCCTCCAAGACATGCACTACAGCAAATTAAACCCTCATGATATTTTTCTAGAATTTCCTTATCAATACGAGGTTTATAATAATATCCATCAACAAAACCTAATGACACTAGTTTTGAAAGATTTTTATACCCTTCATTATTTTTTGCTAATAATATTAAATGATTATATTTATTATCAATATTTGGCTCTTTATCAAACCTTGTACGAGGTGCAACATACACTTCACACCCAATAATAGGCTTAACACCATTTGCTTTGCATGCTTTATAAAAATCTATTACTCCAAACATTACACCGTGGTCTGTTATTGCAATTGCATCCATTCCTAGCTCTTTTGCCCTTACTGGTAAATCTTTTATTCTATTTGCACCATCCAACAAACTAAATTCACTATGCACATGCAAATGTACAAAATCTGACATTTTTCTACTTCCTTCCTTTGACAAATTACTTAGAAAATTTTGGGACATTCCTTAATTTTTTTAATTGAAAAACCAAGAAAATTTTAGGGATGTTCTTAAAATTTCTTGTCCACAATTACTCACTAAAATTTTTCTGCTAAATTTCTAGCCATTTGAACACCTGAAGCTGATGCCATCATCAAGCCTCTAGTCATTCCTCCTCCATCACCAATTGAATATAACCCTTTAACACTTGTTTCAAATTTTTCATCAATTAGAACCTTATTGCTATAAAACTTGATTTCAGGACCATATAACAAATTATCTGGATTAGCAAATCCTTCAATAATTTTATCCATTTCTTTTATAAATTGTAAAATATCAGTCATTGTTCTATATCCAATAGCAAAGGTTATATCTCCTGGAACTGCTGACTTTAATGTAGGTACTACAGTATTTCTTTCCAATTCTTCTGGCCATGTTCTTTTACCTCTATTTATGTCTCCTAAACGCTGAACTACTACATTTCCCTTTCCTAATTCATTTAAATTTTTTGCAACATTTCGTCCATACTCAATTGGCTTATTAAATGGATGCTCAAAGTTATGTGATACTAGAATTGCTAGATTTGTGTTAGTACTTTTCTTATCTTTATATGAATGTCCATTTACTAAGGTAAGATTATTATCATAGACCTCTGATGAAACAAATCCGCTCGGATTCTGGCAAAAGGTTCTTACTTTATCCTTAAATGGATATGGTCTTCCTATGAATTTACCTTCATACATATATTTGTTAATATCTTTCATAACTGCATCAGGTAATTCATATCTAACACCAATATCTACAACTCCTGCTCTTGTTTCGATATTATGTTTATTGCACATATCAGATAACCAATTGGCTCCTTTTCTTCCTATTGCAATTATAACATTATCAGAGTAAAAATTCTCTTGCTCTGCGGATTCATCTTTAGCAGATTTAGTGACTACTCCTTTTACCTTATTATCTTCAATAATTAAGTCTTGTACTATAGTTTGAAACTTCATTGTTATATTATTATCTTCCAAGTATTTTTCTAGTTTTCCATATAACTCATGAGCTTTTTCTGTTCCCAAATGTCTTATTGGAATATCAATTAAATTAATACCTTCTCTTTGTGCTTTTTTTCTGATTTTAGAAACTTCTTCTTTATATTTCACGCCTTCTAACTTAGGATCTGCACCAAAATTTAAATAGACTTTATCTGTATAATCTATAAGCTTTTTTGTTTCTTCAACCCCAATATATTTATGTAAATTTCCGCCAACATGAATATCATCATCTTCTTCATTATATAATGACAACTTACCATCTGAGAAAGCTCCCGCTCCTGAAAATCCACTAGTTATATTACAAAAAGGCTTACACTTAGTACATTTTCCTGTCTTTTCTATAGGACAATACCTTTCTTCTACTCGTTTACCTTGCTCAATTAACAAAACATTTTTTGCTTTACCCAATTGAATCAACTCGTATGCACAAAATATGGAACTAGGTCCCATTCCTATTAAAATCACATCATAATTTTTCTTTGAATCCATACTAATTTACCTCCACTTCAACAATTCGCTAGGCACAAATGCCATAATGAATTGTAACACTATAAAATCTTAATTAATTCTCCTAAATCTTTTCCCTGTACTTGTGGAATTTTTATTATTTCAAATTTTGATGTTTTATCTCCAAATTTTATTTCTACAATATCTCCAACCTTCACATCATAGCTAGGTTTCACGACTTTTCCATTTACTATAACCCTTCCATTATCAGCAGCTTCATTTGCCACTGTCCTTCTTTTAATTACTCTTGAAATTTTTAAAAATTTATCTAAACGCATTTTGTTCTCCTATTCAAAAAAATTATACATTCTCAAGCTTTTCTTCTAATTCGTTAAATAACTTGATATAATCAATTTTTATTTTATTATAAATATCCCTTGAAGTATTTTTATCATACATATGTGACAATAAATTTCTAGAAAGCATCATTTGAATCCACGCCTCACCATCAGAAATTATTCCCTGTTTATAGCCTGATTGGATGGTTTCTCTTGGGCTTCCTGTTTTTTCTGTAACCTCCATATATTCTAAATAATCTTTTATGGTTTTCCATGATAGTTCAAAAGTAAACTCAAATCTATGTAACACTCCATCTATAACAATATCTGTTGCTTCTTCATTTAGTGCTTCTTTAAGTCTCTATAAGGCATTATAAAAATCTGCTTTTCTTTGCAAAAATCTTTCCATTAAAAATCAACTCCTTCTTTTAATATTGAATCAAGTAATTCCCTTTTTGTATTCTTATCTATAAAAATAATATCTATTGTATATGGCATATCTATTAAATCAATTTCGTTTAAAATATTAAATTTATCAGGTTCCAATACATTCTCGAACACAGCAATATCTATATCTGAATTTTCCTTATATTTGCCTCTAGCTCTAGAGCCAAATATTTTAAATTTGTATTGTGGAAAATGGTTTATGACATCTTTTATTTTAATATAAATTTCATTTGATAATCCGTATTTCATACTTGAACACCTCTTGTTTCAGATTATATAGTAATTCTGTTGGTTTTGCAATATGTATTGAAGACATTTTATTTGGTAATTTTGCAGTAGGCCATTCAATTCCAAAGTTATGTAACGCCATTAATTATATTATTATTACGTTCGTTTACTGGCGTTAAAGTTTTGTAAAAGACTTTAGGTGGGAGCGCCAAACTGCGCACTACACTACATAATAATATAATTAATGGCGTTACATAACTTTGGAATTGAGTAACTTTACAATAACAACAAAAAGCACCATCATTATGATGATGCTTTTTGACGGATTACTTGCTTATTATCCATTTTAAACATGGCGAAAATTTTTCTCCAGGGATGTCTTCGGAGATTTGCATTTCCTGCAAAACTTGAGTCCTGATTTCTACAATTGCAAAATCCTCGTCTAATTCATCTTTAGGATAAAATTTTCTTGTGTTGGATTTCTCAATTGCCAGACGTTCTTTAACAATTGCATCCAACTTGCTCATAGATAGGACATACAATCCTCCATTTTCAAGCTCAAGGACAGCAACTTGTCGGCGTCTGTTCCATCCCTCTGGAGTTTCATAGCTAAGCGTGACATCAAAATGTACCATAATTTTCTCCTTTCAAGTGGTATTATCCGTAAAATATAAGTTTAGCATTATTGCTAAAACTAATAATATTATATCATATTATGTAAAATTTGGCAAATGCAACAATGTCGTCATCTCTTTTTTATTTTATACTGAATATTTATAATTCATCTATTTCCCTATCAATATTTTTCTCTCTTTTTTTACTACTAATTTTCGATTGTCTATAATTGCTAACTCTATATTTATTTAAAAAAGCTTTCCTATCTTCATTAACATTGCTATAACTTTCTTCTGAAAATGTACTTTCTAATTCATCTTTCTCCTTTTTTGACTTTATAGAAGAAATTAGCCTTGAAATAAGCTGATATGGTTTCTTAAAATATGCTTTCATTAAATTTCTTTTTACAACTAATGCATTATTCCCTATTTTAAATTTTTGTTTTAATTCTTCACTTGGTTCATATCCATTTTCAATTTCTTCTGGTGTTTTTTCCCTAATATAGGGTATTCCCTCTTGATCTAAATCTAATACTAAACTTACCTTTCTAACTTTTCCCTCTTCTAAGCTACATTTTCCTTTACAAACAACACTATTATCATCAAATTTCCTAATACGATAATTAGATAAATCATTTTCATCTGGTCTTACATTAATGGCTGTCCATTCGAATTGTTCAGCAAGACCTGCTACATTTTCTCTGATTAAATCTATACTAGGAACTCCTGCAAAGAAAAATGTTTTCTTTGCTCCTAAAGATGCAACTACACCACTTGGACGAATATGACCATCTTCCATTATTTTATTTGCATTTTCCTCACTTGTAAGATGATATAAACCATCTTTTAAAATATTATTTTTCATTTGGTCTTCTATTTTTACATATATCATTTTTAACGCTAATAATGTACTATTATATACTAAAAAAGAACCTAGCATAAAGTTACCAATCATATTCTAACTCCTTATATCAAAATATAAGTGCTAATTATTTCAGCACTTATGTTAACACTTAATGAATTTTTTACTACTTAAATTTTATCATAAAATGTAAAATTTGCAATATTTTTTAAAAAATAATTTAAAGAAAAGCTGTCAATGGGGACGGAGATTTTTGTCAATGGGGACGGAGATTTTTGACACACCTTTTTGTTTATTGTGTCAAAAATCTCCGTCCCCATTGACAAAAATCTCCGTCCCCATTGACACCCATCCCTACTATTTCTATGTTTTTCTAGCGGTTTATTGCAAAACTATTAAACAGTAACAATTGTAAGTTAAATATAAAATTAAGCTATTGTAATTCCTCACTTAAAATAGTATAATATCAAAAAAAGGAAAGGAAACCTCAAAAAAATGAATAATATAATAGAATTTCTGAAAAAATTACCACAATCCAATATAATAAACTCTTTAATAATCATAATAATAAGTTTTTTTATTTACAAACTATTCTCAAGGATACTCTCAAAAAGTGAAAAACATGCTATAAACAATAAAAGATTGAACAACAAAGGAAAAACATATTTCAGATTAATAAACAGTGTCTTGAAATATATATTTTTAATAATAACAGTACTGCTTATTCTACAAATAAATGGTGTAAATGTAAGTTCTCTACTTGCTGGTCTAGGAATTCTCAGTGTAATTATTGGTCTTGCAGTTCAAGATGCTCTAAAAGACATAATAAGAGGCTCTAGCATTTTATCTGATGATTATTTCTCAGTAGGAGATATCATAAAATATAATGACATTACAGGAAAAGTTTTGGTAATAGGCTTAAAAACCACTAAAGTTCAAGACATACTAACAGACAATATTGTATCTATAGCAAATAGAAATATAGAGCAAGTAGAAATAATTTCTAACTCACTATATGTAAATTTCCCAATGCCCTACGAGGTTTCTATTAACACTGCCGAAAAAGTAATTGATGAAATTATAAATGAAATAAGTGAATATGATAATGTTGAAGATGTTACATACAAAGGTGTATCCGAACTAGCAAATTCTGGTATTAACTACCTTATTAAAATTACCTGCCCTCCAGAAAAAAAATACCAAATAAAAAGAGATACACTAGGATGTATTCTTCGAACTCTATCAAAACACAAAATTAATATTCCATATCATCAAATTGATATTCACCAAAAATAACTAATAATCAAAATAAAAAAATCCTATAGAGTAGTCAAAAAAATAATTATGTAACGCCATCAAATATATTAATATGCAGTGGAGTGCGCAGTTTGGCGCCCCCACCCCAAGTCTTCCTCAAAACTCCAACGCCAGCAAACGAACGGAATATTAATATATTTGATGGCGTTACATAATTATTTTTTTGACGGTCTCCTGCAAAAGTCCCAAAAACCCAAACAAAACAAATACCTCAACACAAATATTTGTCTTATTTTTTATTTCATCTATATTCATAAAAATTTTTAGATATCCATTTTTTCGCATATTCTTCTAATTTTTGTACAAACTATAACTAACAAAATAAAATTGGAAAAAAATCTTATTTTCTAAATTTTATTGAAAAGGAGGAATTTTTTTGGAACATATTGGAGAACAAACTATAAAATTTAAAAATCCGCCAACAATATTAGAAACATCTTCTATTGTTGGACCTAAAGAAGCCCAAGGCCCTATGGCAAAATATTTTGACCAATGTATTGAAGACGAATTTTGGGGTGAAAAAAGCTGGGAAAAAGCTGAAAGTAAATTTGTCAAAGAAACTGTTAGTACTCTTATTTCTAAATCAGGAATAAGTGCTACAGATATAGAATACTGCTTTGCAGGAGATTTACTTAACCAATGTATTTCATCAAGTTTCGGGCTTCGAGAATTAAATATTCCATTTTTCGGAGTATTTGGCGCATGTTCCACATTTGTTGAAAGCATGTGCTTAGGAAGTGTTTTCGTTGGCTCAGGTGCTGCCAAAAATGTATTATGTGCAACTTCAAGTCATTTCTGTAGTGCAGAAAAACAATTCAGATTTCCGTTAGAATTAGGAAATCAAAGACCACCTACATCACAATGGACAGTAACCGGCTCTGGTGCTGCAATTTTATCTGCATCAGGTGAAGGTCCATATATAACTCATATCACTCCAGGAAAAATTGTTGATATGGGAATAAAAGATGCAAATAATATGGGCGCAGCAATGGCACCCGCAGCTTTAGCAACACTAGTTACACATTTTAGAGATACTGGCAGAAAACCTAGTTATTATGATGCAATTATAACTGGTGACTTAGGTCACATAGGAAAAGAAATACTAATAGAACTAGCCGAAACAAAGGGATATAATATTAAATCTAATTATAATGATTGTGGTGTTTTAATGTTTGACAAAGAAACACAAGATACTCATTCAGGAGGTTCTGGATGTGGATGTATTGGAACTATTTTTTCTGGATATTTCTTTAATCAATTAAAATCTAGAAAAATGAAAAGAATATTACTAATTGCAACAGGTGCATTAATGAATTCAACTAGTACACAACAAGGAGAAAGCATCCCTGGAATTGCACATGCTATTAGTATTGAAGTTTAATTAGAAAGGACTGAAAAACATGGATTTTATTCAAAGTATAGATTGGTTACAATTATTAAAATGCTTTGCTGTTGGTGGATTAATCTGCATAATAGGCCAAATATTAATTGATAAAACAAAACTTACACCTGCTCGTATTTTAGTTATATTTGTAACAGCAGGAGCAATACTTGGTGGACTTGGAATTTATAAGTATATAATAGATTTTGCTGGTGCAGGAGCTACTGTCCCATTAACAGGTTTTGGAGCAAATCTTGCAAAAGGAGCCATAGAAGGAGTTAAAGAACAAGGTTTACTTGGCGCATTTATTGGTGGTGTTAAAGCTTCAAGCGGCGGAATCGCAGCAGCTGTATTCTTCGGCTATATTGCCTCTTTAATAGCAAAACCTAAAATTAAAAAGCAATAGTATTGCCCCCTACATGCGCTATAATACTAAATTTTATAGAGTAGTCAAATTCACTAGTTATGTAATGCAGTTAAATGTCAATGGGTGTCAATGGGTGTCAATGGGGACGGAGATTTTTTG
>CANQKT010000052.1 GCA_947624525.1 uncultured Clostridia bacterium
AATTTATCATATAAACAGATAATCCCACCTGTACCAATTTTCATATCATCTTTTTCCAAATATTTAAAATTTTTCATCATTTCCTTGGTTGGATTAGCTGTTTTCTTTATTTCTAATGGATATAGCGTATTATTCTTAAAAATAATTAAATCAATTTCTTCTGTCTCTTTATTTCTGAAATGAGATATTTCTAAACGAAGTCCTTTATTATCATATGATTTAATCAACTCTGAAACAACATATGATTCAAAGAAATGTCCTGACATTTTACTTAATTGCAATGCTTTCGCACTTTCCCAATTTGCCAAATAACATGCTAAACCCATATCCATGAAAATTATCTTAGGCATATGTGTTAATCTTTTTATTTTGCTTGATGAATATGGCTCTAGTAAATATATAATACCTGTACTTACTAAAATGGAGATCCATTCTTTTATAGTGTTTACGGAAACACTTACATCATTAGCAATATCAGAATAATTTAAAGTGGTCCCAGTTCTAATTGCCACATCCCTCATAAATTTTTTAAAACTTTCAATATTTCCTATGTTTTTAATTTTTTTAATATCTTTTTCTATATATGTGTTTATATAGGAATAATAAAAGTCATTTCTATCCATGTCTGGTATATCATATAGTTCAGGCATTCCACCATTAAAAATTCTCTCAAAGGCTTCATTTACATCAATGTATTTACTTTCTTTTAAATTATCTGGATCAAATATATTTTTTTCAATGTTTTGAACAATTTCACTATATGTAAAACTATTCATTTTGACTATTCCTGCTCTACCTGCTAACGATTCTGTTACATTTTTCATTAAATCAAATAATTGTGAACCTGATAACCAATATTGTCCTCTTGTTTTATCTTGGTCAACTTTCATTTTTATATATGGAAATAATTGTGGTGCATATTGTACTTCATCAATAAACAATGGTGTTGGATATGAATCTAAAAATATTCTTGGATTTTCTTGAGCTTCTTTTCTTAATGTTTCATCATCCAAAGAAACCTTAGTCATATTTTCCGGCATTAGACTTTCTAATAATGTAGTTTTTCCAACCTGTCTTGGACCAGTTACTACTAGTACTCTAAAAGTATCATTAATCTTTTTTATTCTTTCTTTTACTTCTCTACTATACATATCTTAACTCCTTTTAAATTAATTTAAAAAGTTATTCTATCTATATTTTAAAATTTTATTGCAAAAAAGTCAATATTTTATTGCAAAAAAGTCAGGCAATCTATTGCAAATTTGTCGCATGTTTTATTGCAAAAAAGTCAGACAATTTATTACAAATTTGTCATATGTTTTATTACAAAAAAGTCAAACAATTTATTGCAAATTTTTCATATGTTTTATTGCAAAAAAGCCAAACAATTTATTGCAAATTTGTCAAAAAATATTGTTTTTGCAATTTTAATAGTTTTGTTTTTTCGTCTACTGTTAAATTTATAGGAACAAACTCATTATTGTCCGTCGACAGTCTCGCCAAAATTTCTGATGCTGTGTTCGCATTCTGTGAAACCACCCAACGGACATGGTCATCTTTATCACATCTTCAACATTTTAAAAAATTTCGTATGAATTTGTTTATATGACTTTAATCTTCTATTGTCTACTCAACTCCTTAATTTTATCTCTCAACTCAGCAGCTTTCTCAAACTCCATAGCTGCTGCACACTGCAACATTTCATCAGTTAATTTATTTATCAATTCTTCCATCGTAGTATTCTCATCTAATTGATATTCTTCTTGAGCTTCCTCAACTATACTTGCTTTGTCAATGGGGACGGAGATTTTTGACACAATAAATAAAAAGTTGTGTCAAAAATCTCCGTCCCCATTGACATGAATTTGTTTATATGACTTTAATCTTCTATTGTCTTACTCAATTCCTTAATTTTATCTCTCAACTCAGCAGCTTTTTCAAACTCCATAGCCGCTGCACACTGCAACATTTCATCAGTTAATTTATTTATCAATTCTTCCATCGTAGTATTCTCATCCAATTTATACTCTTCTTGAGCTTCCTCAACTATACTTGCTTTAATAGTATCACGAATTGATTTTTGAATAGTTTGTGGTGTTATGCCATTTGCTTCATTATATTCCATTTGTATCTTACGTCTTCTATTAGTTTCAGTAATTGCCTTCTCCATACTATCTGTTAATTCATCAGCATACATTATAACTCGTCCATCGGTATTTCTTGCGGCTCTTCCTATTGTTTGAATTAAACTTCTTTCTGAACGCAAGAACCCTTCTTTATCTGCATCTAATATGGCTACTAGTGATACTTCAGGAATATCTAATCCTTCTCTTAAAAGATTGATTCCAACCAATACATCAAATTCTCCCATACGCAAATCACGAATGATTTCCATTCTTTCAAGTGCTTTTATTTCTGAATGCATGTATCTTACCTTTATATCTATGCTTGATAAGTATGAGGTTAAATCCTCAGCCATTTTTTTAGTCAGAGTGGTAACTAATACCCTCTCTCCTTTTTCTATTGTTAAATGGATTTGTGCAATTAAATCATCTATTTGATTTGTTACTGGTTTCACCTCTATCTTTGGATCTAGCAACCCTGTAGGTCTTATAATTTGTTCTACAACATTGTCCTTAGAATGTTCCTTCTCATAATCTGCAGGTGTTGCACTTACAAAAATAACTTGATTGATTCTTTCTTCAAACTCTTCAAATTTTAATGGTCTATTATCAAATGCAGATGGTAGTCTGAAACCATAGTTTACCAATGATTCTTTTCTAGCTCTATCACCATTATACATAGCTCTTACTTGTGGTATAGTTGCATGTGATTCATCTATTAATAGCAAGAAATCATCTGGTAAATAGTCGAACAATGTAAATGGTGGTGAACCTGCTGGTCTGCCACTTATATGTCTTGAATAATTTTCAATTCCTTGACAAAATCCAGTTTCAATCATCATTTCAATATCAAAATTTGTTCTTTCTTGAATTCGTTGTGCTTCTATTAGCTTATTATTATCCTTGAAATATTTGATTCTCTCCTCCAGCTCTTCTTCTATTGTTTTTACAGCCCTATCCATTTTCTCTTTTGTTGTTGCATAATGTGAATTTGGAAAAATCATAACATGATTTCTTATGCCAATTGTTTTACCAGTTAATGGATTTATTTCTGATATTTTTTCTATCTCATCTCCCCAAAATTCTACTCTTATTGCGCTTTCTCCCCTATCTGATGGATATATTTCTACAATATCACCCTTCGCCCTAAAAGTTCCTCTTTTGAAGTCTAATTCGTTTCTAGTGTATTGCATATTTATCAGTTTTTTTAACATTGCATCTCTATTTTTTTGCATTCCCGGTCTTAGAGATATTATTAAATTTTCATAATCAATAGGGTCTCCGCAATCCATATATACATGATACAGATGCTACTATTATTACATCTTTTGTTTCAAATAAAGATGCTGTTGCCGAATGGCGTAATTTATCTATTTCATCATTGATTGATGAGTCTTTTTCTATATATGTGTCTGATTGTGGAATATAGCTTTCTGGTTGGTAGTAGTCGTAGTATGAAACAAAATACTCAACATTGTTTTCAGGGAAAAATTCTTTGAATTCGCTATATAATTGTCCAGCTAGTGTTTTATTATGTGCCAAAACCAATGTTGGCTTTTGTACTTTTTCAATTATATTTGCCATTGTAAAAGTTTTTCCGTGAGCCTGTAACACCTAGAAGTGTCTGGTATTTCTTGCCCTCTTTTATTCCTTTTGACAGATATTCTATTGCCTGTGGTTGGTCACCAGTTGGCTTATAATTTGATACTAATTTAAACATATTTCCCCCTTTTGTGACCTATCACTATGACGCTAGTCAGCCTAAAAATTCGTGTAATTTTATAAAAAATTCGTGTAATTTCCAATTTTGCTACACAAATTTTAGTTACATAAATTGCCTTTACACGAATTAGGTCACAAACTTTATATTTTCATACTAAATAACATTAACTAACACTAAATAACATTATTTAATATCAATATATTATTTATAACACGTTTTACATAAAAAAACAAGGTATTTGGTTATACCCTGTTTTAATTATTATTTATGCCACCAATTTTTCAATTTCCTCTTGCATTATAATATCTAGTGCCACATCAATAGTAATGTCATTATTATTTGAAACATTTTCATCATCTTTAGGTATTACATCATTAATAAATGGCTCAATGTCATCTACACAATCATAAATAATCTCATCTTTATCTGTATAGTTTTGAAATGTTATAATTTCGCTTGAATGTCCCAATAAAACTGAAATTGCTTTTAAACTAAAATTATTTTTTGTTAATATAGTTGAAAAAGATGTTCTCATCTTGTGCCAACTTAAATCTGGCAAATTATTTTTCTTTTTTATTTCATTATAATACTTATCTACAAAACCTCTTGCTCTTGGCTTACCATAAGTAGAACAACATATATAGTCTAAATCTCTAAATGGATTATTTTTGTCATTTCTTCTTCTTCTTCTGTTTCTTTCATATATTTTCCTTTGTTCTAATATAGCTTCGAACACCACATCTGGAATATCCATCCATCTATGACTAGATTTTGATTTTAATTCAACTTCTTGTTTTGTAAGCATTTTAGGATCACAATCTTCTTTTTCATCTTCTATATTTCTTCCGTAACTGCCTATCTAACATTATTCTTCTGTGAATATAATCTATATCAGAATATTTAATTCCAATAATTTCACTTTTTCTAAATCCCATTAATGTAGCAAATAAAACGTGCATATATATAGGAGTTTCTTTACTTGCATTAATTAATGTTATTAGTTGCTCTATATTATAAGTCTTTCTTTCATCTATAACTAAAGTATGATATTTTATATCTTCATCTTTTTTTGTTGTTACCTCTTTTTCTATTTCTTCTTTTGTTTTAGGTATTTTTACGCTCTTGGCTTCATTTGTAGGTATAAACTGGTCTCTTTTAGCATCTTCTAAACCACTTTTCAGCACAGTTTGAGTTATTCTACAAACATTTGGGGAATATTCTTTAACTTGAGTATATAACTTTTCAATAATTCCTTTAGTAAGACATACTAATTTTACATTTCCTATTTTAGGTATTATATGATTGAATATTGCATTCCTATAAGACATATAACTGTTATATGATTTTATTCTGTTTTTAGCTTTAAATTCAAACCAATATTCAAAATATGTTTTTACTGTTATATCGGTATATATAGTATATGTTCTATTTTCTAGTTGTCCAATTACTGAACATCTTTCTCTTTCAGCTTTTTCCTTTTTTTCAAATCCCGAGTGCTGTACTGTTCTCGTTGAATTATCGTCTAAATATAAAATTATTCTAAAACCATACTTATTTTTTATTTTAGTTACATTATATATCTTATAATCAATATATCTTACTGGTTTTAATTCAACAGCCATAATTACTCCACCCCCATTAGACGTTCTTGACTAAATGTATTATTGATAAATGCAAATATTTTTTCTCTTTCATCCATAATATCACAATATATTTCAAATGTTGTATTTGGACTAGAATGCCCTAATAAAGCTGAAATTTTTACTAGTGGTACATTTCTCTCCATTAAAATAGTAGTAAAAATATGCCTAAGGCTATGCACTGAAATTGTAGGTATTCCTATTTTAGGACAACTTCTAACTAAATAAGTGTTTAAAGAACTTGGAAATAATACATTTCCTGTTTCTCTATTAAAAGACATATAATTGCCACTATTAAAATCCTTATTTGTTGTCCTATGTGCTTCTAATTCCTTTTTTCTTTTTTGTATTTCTTCACATATTACTTTTGGTACTCTTAAATTTCTATAACTATTCTTCTTTGGGGATTTTTCTGTTAATTGATATTCTTCAACTTTAACCTCTTTTATATCTGTTTCATCAGATAATTTTGGGTTATATACTAATTGCCTTCTTATTCTTATTATTTGCTTTTCTTCATCATAATCATCAAATTTAAGCCCTATTATTTCTCCTTTTCTTAACCCACAAAATGCTCCTAAAAGTATTTCTAAATACCAATTATCAAATTGTGCATAATGTAATAATTGCTTTAATTCTTCTTTTTTTATTACTTTTACTTTTGGTTTATTTCTTTTGTATTGTTTTGTTTCTGGCATTGGATTATAAACAATGTATCTATTGGCTAGAGCATCAGACATTGCTAAACTTAAACATTCTCTACATTTATTTCCTGCCGATTTTGTTTGTTTTGACAATTCTACTAATATTGAATCAAAATATGTTACATTTACTAGTTTTAGTTTTATATCAACACTTGAGTCATTTTGTTTTAAATATGGCACAATTAAGTCATATATCATATAAGCAATTCCTAACATATAAGTATTTTCAACAGGTTTCTTCTTGAAAATACTTTCAAACCAAAAGATTAAATAATCTGATAAAAAAACATCTTGATCCACTTTGACATTGTGTATTGCAGACTGTTTCATAAATTCTTCTTCATATAATCTATAACTTTTCTCTGCTTCCTCTTTTGTACTAAAACCACCTTTCTTGCCATATCTAATAGTATAATCATCTTGCAATACTTTTGTTCTGTGATACCAAGAACCTCTTTCATAAAATGCTACATTTTTTTCTTTCATATTCATTCACTCCTATTCGTTTTGATTAAGCCACTGGTCAAAAGATTTTTTAGGAACTCGGTATAATTTACCAATCCTTATACTTTTTCATCTTCGTCCATAACTACCTCCTAAAAAAATACGAGGTATTTGCTTGATATAATCTTACAAATATCTCGTTTTATTTTCCAATGTGTAAATTTTGAAATTTTAGACAATTTACACATTTGACTTTATTGATTTCAAATAACACTTTATTTGTTCATTATTCATTTCATTTTTTAATGTTTCTCTGGATTTTATTACTAATATGAACATGAATTGGCTCGGAATTCTCGTTTGACCAGAAATATATTTTATATCCGCATTGCTTCTATAATACTAGGCAATTTTAATTCCTCCTTCTCTAACCCATCTAAAAAATGATGGAGCTCCACACTCTACTACTGTTCTAAATAGTTCTATCTCTTCGTCTGTATAATTTCCTTCTTTATCTATTATTTTATAACTTGGTAGTTCAAATCTAACACTATCAAAACCATTCTCTGTTGGTCTTTCAAAATGGATTTGTATTGTTTCTTCTCCATTTTCATTTTTTATAATTCCAGAAAAAACAACTTCTGTTCCATCGCTATATTTACAAAATGGATACATGATTTATCACGCTCCTATCTATTTATTAGTATACCATATCTTTCATAAAGAAACTACATTTTTAAAAAAATGTATATTTCCCTTATATTAAGTAGACATTTAGTAAATTAAAATCCTATTGTAATAGTATCATTAATAAAATCAAAAAGTTTTAAACTATTTATCTATCTCTTTTTCTTTCTTTTTTTCCTCTTGAACATTAAAGTATTCTACCGTTCCATTTTGCAAATCAACTAGTGATTCTCTTTCTTCATATGCTGCTCCACAATCTATATCAAGATAACCATTTTTATATTCTATCATTTTACTATCAGTCGGTGTATGTCCGATTATAGTAAATGTACCCTTCTTTGCTATATTTTTATTTACCGTTCCAGAATCATCTCTACACCAAACAGCCTCCTCTATCATATCCATTTTTCCTTCTTTCAATAATTCTCTTACAGTTTTATCTTCAATTTCGTTTTCTGGTTGTATTGCTTTGGCATGTACCATGTGAATTTGCTGTGAATTTATATTAATGTTTTTATATACATATGAATCTAAAATGAATTCCTTTATTTTATTTTGTTCATCTTGAGTTAATCTTTCAAATGCTTGTTTTGTTACATCTCCTCCATTGTTTTGTTCCCAGTTTACGCTTTCTTTTTTATCATTGAAGAATAATGATTTCATCATCATAATTTCATGATTTCCTACTATGAATTCAATCTGTCCCTTTTCTTTATTTTTCATTATATCTTGCAAAATCTTTATTCCATCTGGTCCTCTATCTATTACATCTCCTAAAACATATAATTTATCAGTATTTTTTAATTTTTTTATGATTGCCTTATATGTAGAATATTGTCCATGAAGATCACTACATACATAGGTTCTTGAATTAGATTTATTTCGTTTATTTTTGTTCATATCTTTCTTTTTTACTTTTATTCCCTTTTGTTTCATGGTTGCTTTTAACTCATTAGCTTTTATTTCATCATAAATAGGAAGTGTTTGATCTGAATATAATTCATACAACCTATTATAATTTGTTTCTGCTCTCTTATCTCTATAATCTCTAATTAATTTTTCATATACATTTTTTGCAAGAATCTTATCAGGTTCTACAATAACATTACCAGATAAGTCCTTTATTCCTTCATAAGCAATTCTACCCAATTCATCTAATTCAATTTCAGAAACTGCATCATTTTTTTCTATTTTCTTTTTATATGTCTTTATAATGTTAGTAATATCATCAGTTGCTTGTTTTCTCCTTGCAAGTTCATAGTTTATGATTAATGGCATAACTGGTATTTTAGTAGATAGTTTACTATTTTTTAATTTTTTTAATGTATTACTAAATCTAGCTTCATTCTTAATACATTCTATAGTATTATCAATAGAAGAATATACCTTACTTCTTAACTCTGCAAAATAATTTAATTCTTTATGCAAGAATTCTATTGCTTTTTGTTTATTAGGTTCAACAATACCTCTTCCATTTTTATCATTATAAATTTGATATAGATAATCTAAAAGTCCAATATTAAAGTCTATGTCTTTTTCAATAAATTCTTTTTCAAAATTACCTTGTATGCTATCTTCTAGTTTTAAAATCATTTTATTAAAATTATTACGCACATATTCATCATCATTATTGTTTAAATAATGTGCAATAAAAAATATATAATTTTCTGGCATATTTAATACTGATTTATTATCTTCGTTAAATTTAGATATAACATTTAATATCTCTTTTCTTCTATCATCAAATTGCTTTGTTTCTATGTTCTCTGCTTTCTTTTCTCCTAATTCTTCATCTTTTAGTGCTATATCATTAAATTTATCTTGTCTTTCTATTTTTCCAATGTTTTCTGTCATTATTTTTGAAGATTCACCTATTTGGAATAGTTTAACATTAAATTCCTTAGAAATTTTTTCTATCAGTTTATCATCTACAATATTAGGATATTTCTTTTTAATACTTTCTAAATTTAAATTTGTTTCTTCCAATTCTTCTTTTGATAATTCTTTATTTTCAATTTGTTTAAAAATACTTTTTAACTCTGTTCTTGCTTTGATTTTTTGTTTGGTTAAATCATTATTTTTATCTAATTTTCTTTCAAGATTTGTATAGGTTACATCTTTTCTTTCTGGTATTCTTTTAAATACAACTTTTTTAGTTGATTCAGATTCGTTTGGCTCAACAACTTGCATTGTTGAAGTTGTTGCGACTTTATTATTTGAAGTTGTTTTATTATTTTTATTACAATTTTTTATAACATTATCATATATTTTACCTGCTATATAATTATTATTTATATATTCATTCTGTATTATTGGTATTCTTTTTAATGTACCAGTTTTAGCAATATATTCATTTGCTTTTTCAAATTTATCTTTTTCGAAATTTGAATTTAAACTAGTTGGAATGGTTTCTCCTCGTTTCTTTGCATCAATGATAGATTTTGCAAGTTCCATTTTTCTATCAATTTCTATATCAATATCTTTTTTATTTTTTATGCTTTCTTTTAATTGGTTAAAATATTGTTCTGGAGCATTTTTATTATTTTCTATATCTTTTAATTTTTGTATTTCTTCAGGTGTATCATAACCTAATAATTTTAAATCTTCTTCACTCTTTAGAGTTATTGTACTATCAGTATTTTCTATAAATGCTTCACTAAATAGTTCATAATCATTTTGTATTTTTTCTTGTGCCTCTTTTATTGCTTCCTCTTCATTTATTTCTTGTTCAGCTAATAAACTATCTGAAATATAATCCAATAGTTCTTCTTCTATTTCTTCTTCTATAATACCTATTCTTTCATTATATTCTTCTTCAGTTTCTTCTTCTTTTTTTTGCCACTCATCATCTGATATAATATCTAGTTTATTAATTATTTCATTAATTTGTTTTATTTCATCTTCTCTATTCATAATAGTCTCCTTATACATTTATACTATCTTTAATATTTTACTATAAATCCCTTTTTATGTCAATTTTTCTGCTATGTTGATTTTGTCATATGGTAATTCTGAAGTTAAATTATATTCTCCAGTTGTATCTTTGTTTTTTTATCTAACATTTCATAAAACTTTATACTTGAAATAATCTTATATGGTCTGAAACAACTTAAATATATAAAGAATGTTAATTCTAACAAACATGCAATAACTGCATATTCGAAAAATAATAGCAAATTACCTGTAGCAATTGGTGCTATAAGAGCTTCAACCATTTTAATAACTGCTATAACAATAAATATTAATGCTGGAATATACCAATGTATAAAAGAAAATTGTAACAATATATATTTTTTTCTATTTCCTTTCATAGTAAACAGTCAGGATGCGTCTTTGTAACTTGCAAATTAGTAACAATAGCTTCTAAAAACATTTTTTGTATATTTTTCCTTATTATTTTTGCATTCTCCACTATTTTATCATTGATTTTAACATCCTTAAATTTTCTTCCAAGATACTGAATATCTAAGCAAGCTTTTGAATTATCTTTATTAGTTTCAGGATCAAATCCCAAATCAGAGATAGGAATTTCATCATTTTTGTATTTATTAAATTGTTCATCATCTAAATACATTTCTGTTATAAGGCAAGTCAAATCTCCAACATCTAAAAATTTAGCTATACTTCCTCTTACTTCAACATCACAATTTTCTTCTCCCTCAATTACAAAAGTTCTTAATCTATTCTTCCAACTTCCAGCACCTATTTTTGTTATTATAATTTCTTCTCCATCAAAAATGTCTGCTTTTTCCATAATATTTTTGGGAATTACAACTCCTTCATTATAATTTGATTAATTAACTTGTTCTCCTTTCTTTGTAATAATTAAATTATGAATAGCACTACATTTATATTTTGAATAACTCATATTATCTCTCCTCTTCTCGTTCATGTCTATTTTTTATTATTTGACTATATAATTTTTTAAAATAACTCAATGTTTGAATTACTTCTCCTTTTTCTAACATATCCTCAAACTCTTCTTTGTTTACCCATTTTACATCTGCAACTTCAGATTTTTCAATATCAATATCATCAATATTAATATTTTTTTCAAATAAACAAACATCAAAAAAGTCATGATATTGGTCTCTTCTTGCTCCTCCTATTACTTTACCTTCATTTTGCATCATTTTTATTCCAAGTTCTTCTTCTAATTCTCTTCTTGCTCCTTCTAGACTTGTTTCACCTGCTAATATTGACCCTGCGGTTGGCTCCCACATTCCAGGAAAAGTATCATCAGATTTTCTTTGAGTTAATAGTATTTTATCTTTATCATTAATAATCCATGCATGTATTGCAATATGATATTCTCCTTCTTTAAAAGGTGTTCCTTTCTTATGTATTTTTCCTGTTTTTCTCTTTTGAGAATCATAAATGTCCCATAACTCTCCCATTTATTTTTCTCTCCTTTCCCAAATTATGTTAATATAATATCATTGTTTCATATAATTTTCAATACTTTTATGCGAAATTTTATGTTAATTTTGCCTACTTTAATTTTACACTAACTTTTGTCATATTGTATTTTTTTAATACTATGATAATATGTCTAATCCATTATAAATAATTTAATATTTTTAAAATTTATTATTTATCTTTTAAATCAATATAATAATACATATCTATACAATGCAAATCTTCATCAAAAACTTCCTCATTATATCACATTATAATATCTAGTGCCACATCAATAGTAATATCCATATTTCTCTCTCAACCCCTTGAAAACAGTTCTCGCACTACGGACTTTACCCTCCGTATATTGTTTTCTACTCTTTTCAAGTTTGTTTAAGAAAGTTTCTTTTTCATATTGTTCTAAACTAATTACTATTAAATCTTTTTTATTATCCCTTTTTACAATCATAGGCTCTATATCATCAACCAAACTAACTGCGTCTTCAAACTCTTTTACTGTAATTTCTCTTTGCATACTTATCACAACCTTTCTATAAATACATTCTATCATAATCAGAGAATTTCATCTGTGCCTCTTTTTTAAACTGAAAAATGGAGCTAATTAATTTATTTAATCAACTCCATTATCTTGCATCATTATTTTTTTCTTGTTTCATTTTAATACAAGCATGAATTTCCAAAGCCCTATCTCTATTTAATTAATGTTTTACATTACTCTAATGGTTTATCTTATTGTAAAAGTTCTTATTCCTGATGAATAAGGTGCTATGTCATATTGTTGGAAATAAATCGCTATATAATTTTGAGTTAAATAGAAACTTTTTGGATTAAATGTTTCGATTACTAAACAACAAGCATCTTCAAAATATATATCTTTTTCTGCTTTTATTTGTACAATTATTTGTCTCAAAATATTTATTATAAAATATGGATTTCTAAACAATTCATATAGATTTATCATTCTAGCTATATTCATATTCCATGTTTGTGATGTTCTAATTGTATTTCCATGTGCACCTCCTGAAAAAATGTATTCATCAGCATATAAGCTTATAATCTGATTTGTATTAAGTGTAATTTCATATATTCTATCTACTTCGTATTTCATTATCGGATAATTGTTTTGTTTATTATACTTATATAATTCCACAGCTTCTTGATATAATTCGTTTTCGGCTTTATTTTGCAGATTGATAGCTAAACTTTTATTATATTGGTTGAATTTATTAGAAGCAATATCTTCTTTATCCACTATTTCTGGATATTCTATTCTGTATTCTAAAACAACATTATTATCATATGTTAATTCTCTTGTGAGTATCCTTTTTTCAATTTGCATATAATTCCTCCTAGTATAATAATATTAAGTCAAAAAAGACTTGAGATTGTTTTATTTGTATAAAACTAATTTGTATAATATATGCAAAAAACATCAAATTGTAGATATGAGGATAGATATAGGTGGACATAAGGACGGAGTTTTGTCTAGTTTAAGTAGACAAAAACATATAATAAATCAATACGACATAATCTTTATAAATTTTCAATATAAATAAAATTTTCGAGATTAGAATATTAACAATAAAATTTGATTTCTTGACCTTCAAAGTAGCTCTTCCATTTTGCTAATATTAAAAAATAGTTATCATTTATTACCCTTAAAATCTTTTTTAAATCATTTTGGGGAACATTGCTTTTATTATTTGCCACTATTGTTCCCCCACTTTTTGTAAGCCAAATTTTTGTTGAATTGTTTGTAGGATTTCCTTTAGATATATGTACATGAATTGGTTCATCATTTTCATTTGACCAAAAGTATATCTTATATCCGCATAGTTTCAAATATATTAGGCACTCTCAAGACCTCCTTCACTTGCAATTTCATAAAAATGTGCTGCACCTTGTTCAACAACTTTCTTAAATATTTCTATTTCTTCGTCTGTATATTTTCCATCATTTTCAATTATTTTATAACTGGGTAATTCAAAAATCAATGTGTCAAAGCCATGTTCTGTTGGTCTTTCAAATACAACTCTTATAATTTCTTCTCCATTTTTTCTTTTTATTATATCTGAAATTACAAGTTCTGTATTATCTGCATATTTGCATATTGTATGCATCATTTTGGTCACGCTCCTTTTATTATTAATATATTATTTAATAACATTATTTTATCATAGTATAATAAAAACGGTCAAGATTTGCACTGAAAAAGAAGTACTTGTTTTTGTACAAATACTTCTTATAATTTATATTTAATTAATTTTTAAGAAACTTTTGTTCTTTAACAATATTTTCTTAAATGTTTCATTAAGTTAAAGTTGCTCCCTGTAATCTTGTTTCAATTTTCTCTATAAGCTTTCTCTATTTCTAATATTATGGTCTTTGTCTCTTTCCTTTTCCTCCACCTCTCATATCAGCTCCACCTGATGAGAAATTAGATGTAACTATATTATTTACTTCTAAACTTCCAACATTTGTACCATTTACATATAAAGTATAGCTATTTCCTTTTGTAATATTTTCATTTGATATTGTAATCACTCCATAAGGTTTTTCTGTTTTAAATGATGTTATTTCCCTTCCTGAGCTGTCTTTTAAAGATATTTCATCTCCTGAGTTTCCAGAAACTTGATATGTCAATATATATTGTGTTGAATTATTTGATGGATTTTGCCACATGTTATTTCCACCATATATCAGTAAATTTCCTCCTGTAACAACACATTCCCCATCATAATCCAATGCTCCATTTCCAGTAGATGTTGGTCCTGCTACTATAATGTTTCCTCCATTTATATACATAGAGCCATTTGAATCTAAACCATCTCCAATAGTATTTACAAATATATCTCCATTATTTATAACTAATTTTCTATCAGAAGATTGTACTTCATTAAAACTATTTTGACCTTGCCTTCCATTTATAGCTGAATTATCATTTCCTCCACTAATATTTATTCCATCATCTGAAGAATTAACTGATATTTTTCCTCCATTTATTTCTATATATGAACTTTCTATTCCCTCATAACTTTTGGTAATATCAATGTTTCCATTATTTATTACAATATTTGTGTCAGCATGTATTCCGTCATCTTCACTAGATGATTTTACATTTCCGTTATTTATTACAATTATTCCGTTTGAGTGTATACTATCATCTGTACTTGCAATTTCAATATTTCCATTTTCAATTGTTATTTCTTTTCCAGCTTTTAACCCTTTGCTACTGTTTGAATCTGTTGTAGAAGTTGTATTTGTAGTAGTTGTATATTCTTTCTTAAATCCATCCCTGTTAGAATTAATATTATTATTTGAACTTGCTATTTCTCCTGTGGTTTTTATATTAATTGTTGGATTTGATGATATATTTAATACTGTTTCAGCTTGTATTCCATCAGCTTCAGAATTAATAGTAATATTTCCTCCTTCAATGGCAATATAACCTAGTTCACTATCTTCATTATTTGTAGATTTTATACCATCTCCTCCAGATGTTACATTTATACTTGCTTTATTTATATCAACATAATCCTTTCCTCTAATACCATCATCTTTAGAATTTACTACTATAT
>CANQKT010000053.1 GCA_947624525.1 uncultured Clostridia bacterium
ATAACCTAATATCAACAAAAATAAACATAGAGCCAAATAAGACCTATGTGCATTTTTCGTGCATATAGATTTTGTTTGGGCTCTTTTTTTGAGGCTTGTGGGAATGCATTTATTTGTATTTGAAAATAGTATTTTGATTTTATGAGATATTTATTTAATGATGAATGATTGAAATAGCATGAAGTCAAAAGCGATGGATTTAAAGGATTTAGAAGAGGAAGTTAAGTATTAAGTAAATAAAAATGTGTATAAAGGTTTATAGGTAAAGCCATAGTAAAAACCTAAATATATTATAGAAGGAATGATAGGAGTATGAAAAAAAATGCAAAAAAAATAACAATTATAACAGTAATATTAGTAATACTAATTTTGTTATTAATACAAATCATACAATTAATACCAAAAAATAAGCAATCTGAAACACAAGAAGTGATACAAACTTCTAATAATGAAAAAGAAGAAGTTTTAGCAGAAACAAGTGTAGTGCTAAATGCAGAACAAAAAAAGCAATTTATGGAGGAATTATCAGTAGGATGGGATGACAGTAAAGTTGAAAAAGTAAATGTTAAATTAGATTCTAAGTCTGAAACCGAAGAAATTCCAATACCAGTTCCAAAGGGATATAAAATTTCTGGAGTTGAGGGAGAAAATACTCTTGATGGTGGAGTTGTAATATATGAAGGAACTGATGAGGTTTCTGGAGAAAGTGATAGTGAAGGAGTAAAAACAGCTCAAAAGACAAGAAATCAGTGGGTATGGGTACCTGTATATGATCCTAATGAGATATATGGAGTAGATGCGAATGGAAAAATGTGGGGTAAATTATATAATTATTCAACTAGTGGAGGCACTAAAGATAATTGGTCAGAAACTGATGGTGTAATTAGGATATCTAGTTCTAGCAATGATAGGGAACCAGATGTTGTAACAGGTTATGACAAGGATGATTATTTACCAAATTATTTATCACAAGAGGATAGAGCTGATTTAGATAATGAATTGACTACAAATTTTGAAAATTCAATAAAAAGTATAAAAAAATATGGTGGGTTTTATATAGGAAGATATGAGACAGGTGGATTGAATGAAACAGCTAAGGTAGTAAAAGGAGATACAAACATATCAAGCCAAACATGGTACACAATGTATAAAAAGTGTAAAACATTGAATGGGACAAATGATAATGTAGTAACTAGTATGATATATGGAAGTGAATGGGATAGAACGTTGCAGTGGCTGGTAGATACTGGAACAAAATCATATGAGGAAATAGGTACAGATTCAACTAGTTGGGGGAATTATAAAAATAATTCATTTCAATATGATGAAAACACAAGTGGTAGAAAAAGCAATAAAAATTCTGGTAGTAGTACAAGAATTCCAAGTGGAAGTGCAGAAGTAACGAAGGCAAACAATATTTACGACTTAGCAGGAAATGTCTGGGACTGGACCCTAGAGGCCTATAGCACCTACAGCAGGAGGTATCGCGGGGGCAGTTACTACGGCACGGGTAGCGACTACCCGGCAGGCTACCGCTACGGCAACGGTCCGGGCAACAGCGGCGGCAGCCTCGGGTGCAGAGCAGCACTTTACGTAGACCTGTAGGCTAAAGGCGATACATTATAAAGTGGCAAGGACTAGAATATGGCAGAGACATGGAAAGGCGTAGAAATAGAGAAAACTAAATCAGAGTGTGTAATTTCATGGTTTGGTTAAGCCTTGTGTCGAACTTGTCAAGTCCAATTGTGTAAATTTCCTTAAAATTATATTCAGACTAAAAAATATATACTTGCCAAATACAGAGCTGTATTTGGCAAGCAGGGATAAATCGAAAGGCCTATAGCACCAACAACAGGAGGTATCGCGGGGGCAATTACAACAACACGGGTAGCAACAACCCAGCAGACAACCGCAACAACAACAATCCGAACAACAGCGGCGACAGCCTCGGGTGCAGAGCAGCACTCTAATATTGTTCCAGATTATATGTTTCAAGGAACATATACAGTGAGATGTTAGAATATTAAAGAGGTTTATTCCTTCCTAATGTAGGTAAAAATGGATCATTAGAATATGTATTAGTAAGAAAATGCCGAATATACGTATTTTAAGCAAGTTTCAAGATTCTTTTCAAATAAAATTATTGATAACAAATTATTTTCAATAATAAGCAAAATGATAGTATCATTTTGCAAAACACAATAAATAAAGAGTAAAAATAGTAGTAAAAGCAAAACACGGACAGAAACAAAAGATAAAATCAAAAAAAAAATCAAAGAAAAAGCAAAAAGCAAAAAGCAAAAAACAAAAATCAAAAATCAAAAATCAAAATTAAAATTAAAACTAAAAATAAAAAGCAAAAAGAAAGGAAAAAAAATGAAATATTTAGATTTAATGGAAAAATTACAAAAATCGCAAGAAAATCAAGGAAGTATTGTGATGATGAAAAATGGAATATTTTTTGTAGGAGTAGGAAAAGATGCCATCATATTAAATAATCTACTAGGACTTAAGTTAACATGCATGAAGGATGGACTTTGTAAGGTAGGGTTCCAAACGAGGAGTATAGAAAAGTATGTAAATAAATTACAGGAAACTAATAAGAGCTTTGTTATTTATAACTATGATAGAACAAAAAACCAAGAAGAGGAAATTATAAGGATAAAAGCAGAGCCTGTTTTTGAGCAGAAAAGGTGTATGAATTGTGATGAATGTAATAATAAACTAGAAACAACAGATGAAATTAATGTAAAGAATTTGACGGATAAGTTGTTTTTAACAGAGTTATAGAGGAATGTAAAAATGAATTTGTGTTTTTTGTCGGGAATAATAACTGATGTGTATAGATTTAAGTTTATTTATAATGAAAATATAAGATATAAATGCATGGCTTGTGTGAAGCTGAAATTAAATAAGAATCAAGAGTTTGAATTGGTTGCTTTTGATGAAATGATTGAAAAGGTAATTAGTAATAAATTTAAATATGTACACATATGTGCAAAATTTGTCGAAAATTGTCGAATAATGATTGAAGATGTCGAATAATGGTTTGACAGTATTGAAATTTTAAAAAAAAAGAAGGGAGATAATCTTATGAAAGGTAAAAAGGTAATAATTACAGCTGGTATAATTGTGGTAATATTAATGTTATTATTTAGTTTATTCACAAGCTTGGTGAAAAATGTGGATAATAGTGTATCTCAATTGAGTCCTGAACAAAGAAGGTCTGCATCTTATCATGTTTTAGAGGATAAAGATGCTATTGTTGAGGATACAGATGATAATTTAACATTTAGTGCTTTTTTTACAAGAAATGATGAATCAGGTACTGATAAAGCACAACAAGTAGATGGAACTTGTAATAAAATTAATAGTAAAGACACTTTGTTCTTACATTTGAATTTAAAAGATTCAGGAACTTTAAAAAATGGAAAAATTACTATTACAGGTAATAACTTTGATTATAGCATGTTTATGGTTAAAAATGATGTTTTGAAAGAAAGTTATTTGTCTGATGATGTAACTGAAATACTTTTAGAGGATATTAAGCCCGGTACTGATGAGATTATTTTTGGAGATGTTATTTCAGATATAGCAGATAATATAAATAATTATAGTAGACAGAGTACTATAACTTTAACTGGTGATTATGCTAAAGATGGTGAAGAAGAAACCGTATCAATCAAAAAAGAATGTAATATAACAGTAGATTGGTATGGAGACATAAAAGCAGAATTAAAAGCAAGTAAACATACATATTATTATGATAATAGAACTTCAAATAAAATTACTTTTGGATTTTATGTAAATGAAACAATAAAAGAATTATTATTAGGTGATGTGATTGCTACAGCAGAAATTCCAAAATTGAATGGACAAGATCCTGTTACAGCTGAATGTACTGATTCAACAATAGTTGATGAATATAACTCAGAGACTAGAATATTAACTATGAAAAGAAGTAGTACTTTAGATGATGAAGGAAATATTACCAAAACCCTTTCAAGACAAAATTACTTTACTGTAACTGTTACATATCCAGATGAAGCTTTTGAGAATTTTGATACATATACTCAACTTCAAGTTAAAGTAAATGGAAAATATACCGGATATAATAATCCAAATGATGAATTTGTGAAAAAAGATGAATCTAGTGATGAAGATAAAGAAGATACTGAAAGTTCAGGTGATGCTCAAGATACAAATAAAATAAACCTTGTAGAGTCAAATCTTGCTGAAGGAGTTATAATTCTTGAATTTACTGAAACACCAGAAGCAGAAGCTCCTGCTATATATTCAAATAAATTTAGTGTATCAATTTTAAATAAAATATATGTTTCTAGACCAAGCTACAGATATATAATGTCTAAGCAAGATATTTTAAACCTATATGATAATAATGTTGAAAATATTGAAAATTTCAAATATACAGTTCGTTGGCAAGCATATAGTGGAAATGCAGATGAAATTGATTCTTATATAATGACAGAAACAAAAAGTAGTAATGAAACTGACCCATATGGAGATAAATTTGATAGTGCAGTAATTGATGAATATACAAGTAATACTGGAATTTACTTTTTTAATGCAACTACAGCATTAGGTGAAGATGGAAAGATATTAGTATATGATGATGATTCTAATCAATTATTATATACATTTACAAAAGATAATTGGGACAGTTATAATGAAAATACTGTATTTGGTTATGATACTCCAGTGAAACATATAAGAATAGAGACAAGTAAACCTTTAGAAAATGAATATTTATATGTATATCATACAAAAGAAATTGATACAGAAAAATTAATTCAAAAATATTCATTTGAAGATATGAAAGCTGTTTCTAAATTAAATACATATTTAACTGGTGTTGCAAATTTAGCAAATGAAAATAAAAAAACAACCAATACTTATGATGATGTGTATTTGGTTTCAGAAACTTCACAAGCTAAGATAAGTGTAGAGCAAGAAAAAATTCAAACACAAGATACAACAAATCAAGAAATATATATTGAAACTATACATTCTCAACAAGGTGATTCATATTGGAAGAATGGTCAATTTATAGTTGAATTGCCAGATAATATAGTGAAGTTAGATATTAATAAAGTGACTATAGATAAGCAAGGTGTTGAAGTTGTAGCATATGAAGCATATAAAAAAGATGGTAGATATTTAATAAAAATAATGACAAAAAATAATGAGCCTACAACATATAAAATAACCATTGATTGTGATATTACACCGGATTCAAGAATTGCAACAAAAGATGAAATTATAACATTATATGCATATAATGAAAATTGCAATGAGTATTATAGCCATGTACCAGATAAGTATGATGTTGATAATGATATTATTAATGATGAAGAAGTAGGAACAGCAAATTGCAAAATGAGGCTTATTGCACCAACTTCATTAATTACATTAGAAACAATTTCTGATTATGATGCTGAGCAAAATGGAGAAATTACAATAGCTCCAAATGTGGCTGATGTTGATAAAGATGAAAGACAAGCAAAAATTAATATAAGTTTGACTAATAGTTATCCATTTCCTGTAACAGGTATTAAGATTTTAGGTAGAATTCCTTTTAAAGATAATAAATATATTGTTAATAATAAAGTAGATATGAAATCTGAGTTTGATACAATTATGGTAGATGGTGGAATAAAAGCTACAGATAATGAAATTCTAAGCAAAATGAAAGTGTATTACACAGCAAATCCTAATCCAACACAAGAATTAACTAATCAAGATAATGGATGGCAAGAATTGGGTGAAGATGATGATTTTAGTAAAGTTAAGTGCTATTTAATTGATTTACAAGATTATACTATAACAAATAATAAAAAGGTTGATTTAAATTATGATGTGTCTTTGCCAGAAGGTATTGCATATAATCAGGTTTCATATAGTAATCATGCAGTATATTTTGATTTTGTTACTGATGGAGGAAAAATACCACTTTATGCAGAGCCTGCTAAAGTTGGTGTAAAAATTGTTGATAAATTTGACTTGAAATTAATTAAGCATAAAATTAATTCAGATTTGAAAATTCCCGGTGTTACATATAGCTTAAATTATCAGGAAGAAGACACTGAAGGTGAATTACAGGACAAGACTCGTATCATAACAACTCGTCAAGATGGTTCTGTGACGGTTGAAGATTTACATGCAGATGTAGATTATACTTTAAAAGAGATACAGGTTCCTGATACATGTGAATTAAGTACAGAGGAATTTACTTTTAAAATAGATAAGGATGGAAAACTTACATATAAAGGAAATAATGGTACTGCTGTTTTTGATGGAAGTGATGTTTTAACTATAGAATTAAGTGATGAGATTAAAGCTAATTTACAAATTACTAAAACAAAAATTGGTTCATCAGAACAAAAAATTAATAATGTAAGGTTTGCATTAATAGATGATGAGGGTAATAAGAAAACTGATTCAACTAAAAATGGAACATTGACATTTACAGGTTTATCATTAAATAAAAAATATACATTGACTGAAACATCTGTACCCGGAGGAATAGCGTTAAATACAGGAAAATATGAATTTAAATTAATTAGGGAGACAGAGAGTGGAAATATAGTAATACATAATGAAGGTGAGAGTTCTTTAATTTCTGGAAATGCTACTATAACAGAGGAGAAAGATGTTTTAACACCTACTATGAGTGTAAGTGTTCAAGATGAGTTAAGATATTCTTTGGATTTGACTAAAGTTGATGATAGTGGAAATTTGGTGCAAGGAGTACAGTTTGTATTAAAAGGTGAAGGACAAAAAGAAGAAGGAAGTAAATATACAACTACAAAGTCTGGTAAGATTAATATTACTGGGTTACATGTTGGTGCTGAATATACTTTAGAAGAAGTAAAGGCTTTAGGGTATTATTTAGATAATAAGGAAGAACATAAAATTACATTTAAAGTTACACGTAATGGCAAATTAGAAATTTCTAAAATGGAAGAAGAAGGTATTCAGTTTGATGGTGCTGTTTCAATTTCAGAAGTTGGGTTAGAGGCAAATATTTCTTTAAAGTTAAAAAATGATAAAATACCTACATATAATTTAAATATTATAAAGAAAAATGACAATGGTGATACTTTAGCTGGTGCTCAGTTTAAGTTGAGAAGTGAAGATACAGGAATAGAGCAATATATAACTATAGATGATGAAGGGAATGGAACTTTTAAGGATTTATATGAATACATTCCAGATAAATATATAACAGGTAAATATGTGTTAACAGAAACATATGCGCCTGAGGGTTATAAATTAAATCCTGCTGAAGTTAAGTTCTTTGCACAAAGGAATAAAGATACTGGTAAACTTGAATTGACTCTTGAAAAAGACGGAGGTATTGCTTCAGTAGTTGTAGAAGATGAAAATGGAGAAAGTGAAGAAGATGGTGAGTCAAAAGTTGACTTAGAGAACAAAACAGAAAATGAAGATGAACAAGAAACTGAAGCAGAAGGCAAAACAGAAACAAATACTGAATCAAATACAGACCCAAAAGATGAAAAAGAAGATAGTAATTCTGAAAATGAGTTAAAAGATGTTGAAACTCTAAAGATAAGTATAGTAAATGAGCCAATTTTCAATTTAATAAAATTAGGTGATGAAGATAAACCACTTCCGGGGGCTACTTTTACTATAACAAAAATAAATGAGGATGATACTGAAACTCCAGCACAAACAGTAGATGGTACTGTACTTGGTGAAATAAAAACAGATGCTAATGGTAAAATTTCTGCTAATTTGCCAGAGGGATTTTATAAAGCTGTTGAAACTGAAGCCCCAGAAGGATATTTATTACCAGATGATGAAAATGAAAGAACATATTATTTTGGTATAGATATGAGCAAACCTGCCGAAACTTCAGGACAATTAGATACAGTAGAATGGGCAAGATCAGTAAGCTCAGATTATGTTACTAAGTTTAAATCTGCAGTAAAGACTTCAGATGGAGGTGTAATTGCAGTAGGTAGTACAGATTCTAGTACATATATACCGGGAGTGGGAGCTAAGGAAGGATATGGAAATACAGACGGATTAATAGTTAAATATAATTCAGATGGATCTATAGAATGGAGTAAAATTATTGGTGGAGAAGGTGAAGATGAGTTATTAACTATCTCAGCAGATTCACAAGGACAATATTATGCTATAGGTGGATATGTTAATTCATCTAGTCTTAATTATGATGGAAAAGAAATAGAAGTAACCGATTATGGAAGAACAGATGGATTTGTAATGAAAATTTCAGATGATGGTACAGATCAATGGAGTAAAACTATTGGGGGAAAACATGATGATAGAATAAATGCTGTTACTATAAATGATAATGGAGATGTGGCTGTAACAGGTAGTTTTAAGGAAAGTATTACATTTGATAATGGAACATCTTCAAAAGAGAATACTTTAACAGGAACTTTAGGTACTAAGGATTTTGATGATGGATTTATTTGTGTATTTTCTGATAATGGTAATTATAGTTGGAGTAAAAGCTTTACTAGTACATCAGATGCGTGGGGAAATGCTATAACTAGTGTTGCAGATGGATTTGTTGTAGGTGTAAACTTTGCGGGAACATTAACTATACAAGATCATACTCCAACAATAGCTTCAAAAGGAAAATCAGATAGTGTTGTAATTAAATATGATTCATCAGGTACATATAAATGGGTAACACAGGTAGGAAGTTCAGAAAATGATGAAATATATAATATTATAGAATACAGTAATTTAGAAGGAGATAATTTAGAAAGCGAAGATTCTACAGATAATGGTTCTGAAGGTAGTGATAAAAAAATAGTAGTTGTAGGGGCTTATGGAGCAACTTTAAATATAGTAGATTCACAGAGTTCTACAACCTCAAATGCACTAACTACAAAAGGTGTATATGATGGAATGATAATTAAGCTTCAAGAAGATGGTAAATATGAAAAAGCTATATCTGTTGGTGGTACAGGAGATGATGTAATTTCTTCAATTATTCAAACACAAGATGGTGGTTTGCTATTTGGTGGATGGCAGTATAGTAGTAATATGAAATTTAATGGTGGTACTGAAGATATATTCAAATCAAATTATAGTGGTGTTAATGATGGATTTGTTATTAAACTTAGTCCTGATGATGAAATGCAATGGAGTGATGCAATAAAAGGTACTTCATACGATATTGTTAATTCTGTAGTTCAAGCAGAAGATGGTTCATACTATGCTATAGGACAATTCCAAAGCAAGAGTTTGACCTCAATGGGTAAATCTGATGTACTTTCAAATTCTACTTCATATGATCCAGATGCATTTATTATAAAATATGCTGAAACTGTTACCGACCCAGCCATACCACAGGCAAAAGAAATTGTGGTTAAAAATGATATAAAACAATATAATATAACTACTGAAATTGGCGAAAATGCTGAGGGAAGAAGATCTGGAGGAAGTATAACTGGTTCATATAATGGGGAATATCCAGAAAGCAATAATAAGATGTTTGTTGAAAAGGTTAAATATGGTAAAGACAATCAGGTTCAAATTGATATTACCCCAATGACTGATTATTCTATTGCTAAAATTACTATAAATGAAAAAGAGGTAATTCTTGAAAAAAATGATGATGGTAGTGTAACTATTGAGGCTGGATATTTTGAGGATGTGAAAGAAGATATCCATATTGTAGTTGTTTTTGCAAATAATAGTCATACATTGACTATTGAAAAGGTTGGTAATGAGAATGAACCTGTTGAAGGAGCAGAGTTTGAGATCGTATCTAATAATGAGACTCCTAGTATGGAGGAAATTAAAAGTAATGGATTGAGTTATACATATGCTGATATTGATAATAAGGTTGAGTTTACAGATAATTTGAATGATAATGGAGAAATATATGCTACGCCTGATAAGGAAAAAGAAGTTCAAAAAGCAGTTGGAGACATAAAAAACAATAATAAACAAACACAAGGAAAAGTACATACTTTTGAGAATAAAAATGATGGAGTATATACATCTGATAATAGCAAGATAAGTAGTTCAACTGCATATGCTTATTTTGAAATAGATTTACAGGATAAACCAGAAAAAGAAGTATTTCAAGTCTCTCTAATGGCTAAGGTAGAAAGTGAGAGAAACTGTGATTGGGGTTATGCTACTATTAATGAAAGTCAAGAAGATGTTGAAGATAGTGTAACTGAAGGAAGATTTGTACATATTTCGGGAGAAACTGAAGATGTTAAAACTGAAAAGGAATATATTTCTAAACCATTGACTGGAGGAAAGAAATATTATTTACATATTGGTTATAAAAAAGATAGTAGTAATAATGGAAGTGGTACGGATTCGTTTACTGTAAGGGACATCAAAGTATATGAATCAAATGCAAATACGTATTATTTTGAAAAAAATAAAGAAAATGAAGAAAATAATAAATACATACCAAATAATTTAAAAGTTCAAAATACAATAGCAAGCACATATATTCCAATAAACTTAGAAGATGAAGGAAAATATGCAATTGTTATAAATGCCATAAATAAAAGTTCTAGTAATGAGTATTTATATGCACATATAACAACAGATACTAATAGAACTACGTATGATAGTACTAATGGAAAAATTATGAGTATTCAAGGAAGTTCGTCATCAACAGCAAAAGATTATGAATTACTAATTGATGGTGGACAACAATATTATTTACATTTAGGCTACAATAATGTAAATGTAACTGAGACTGAAGAAACAGTTGCAATAAATAGTATAACTGTATGTAAAACAAAAGAATTGTCTTTTGATTTTACAAAAGAAACTAAGGATGATAATACAAGTTATGTTTCAAACAATAATGGAAGAGATAACACTTACGCATATAGCTACATACCACTAAATTTAACAAATTATTACGGTGACTATGAGTTAACAGTAAATGCAAGCATTGCAGGTACAAGCAATGACTATGGTTTTGTTACAGTTAAAACTGATACAACTCAACCAACATATAGTGCTACAGCAAATACTGTATTATGTATTACTGGAAACAGCTCTAATCAGCAAGGAAAGTTAATACTTGCAGGTGGAATACAATATTATATCCATTTAGGATATTACAATAGTAGCACAACTACAAATAATGCAGATACCTTTACTATTAATAAAATAGAGGTACAGCCTGTAGTGAAAAGATATACAGCAACTACAAATGCAGATGGTATAGCAGCAGTAGAAGTGCAAGATTTAGGTAAGTATATTGTTAAAGAAACACACGCACCAGAACATTATATTTTATCTGAAGAGGAGCATCCTATTGAATTGCATAAAGGAGATCATGGCGCAACAATTAAAATAACCAATACAAGAAATCCTTTAGTAATAGTACATCACTACTTAAAAGATGAAAATGGAAATAAAACAAAACAATCAGTAGCAGATGATGAAATAAAGGAAGGAAAGCCCGGAGAGAGTTATAAAACAGAGCCTAAAAAAGGTTTGGAAGGTTTAAACTTAGAAAGAGTAGAAGGTGAATATGTATTACCAAATGACTATATGGGAACATATCCAGATAAGGGTACTATTGAAGTTACATACTATTATGAAGCAAATCCTATAAAACTAACTATACACCATTATGTAGATGGAACAGAAGAAAGAGTAATGTACAATGGTAAAGAGGTTGCAGATGAAGTTAAATATACAAAATCTAAAGTAACATTCGATAAAGATGGATATACAGTTTCTGCCAGTGATACATATGATTTGGATAATAATGATAATTATGAAAACTTAATAGAAACTGATTATGACTTTACTAGTGTAACTACTGAAAACGAAGATGAAAATGGAATATCAAATGGACCAAATCAAGCAGATATATCAGAAGTTTATAGTTACAGTACAGACTCAGAAATTACATATTACTACAAATTAAAAAACCATATTATTACAACAGAGGTAATAGAACATCCAGAAAAAAGAACTGATGAGTTATCTAAAGAAAAAGTTGATGTAATGGTAGATGGTGGTATAATAACTGGTTATTATACTGATGATTATCCTGAAGATGATGATGTTAAATTTGTTGAAGAGGTTGAACAAAAACATGATTCTTTAGAAACTATTAAAGTTACTCCAAATAATGGTTATAGAGTTAAATATGTTAAGGTTAAAACTACAACAGATGATGGTGATTCATCAGAACAAACTTTATATGATTGTAATGATGCTACTGATGAGGATAGTGGCGAAATAGGCAAAACTGGAGTAGATGAAGAAGATGGAGGAACTGATGAAACTAAAGAAAATGAAGAAGCGGGAGGAACTGATGTAACCGAAGGAGATGAAGGCTCTAGAGGAGATGGAGAATCTGGAGGTAAAGGTTCAGAAGACGAAGGCTCAGATGAAGAAGATAATCTTGATGAAAGTTCTGCTATAACATTACAAACATTTAAATCTGTAACTGCAAATAAGCATATTACTACTGAATTTGAACCACTACAAGGAAAGGTTAAAGTACATCATATTATACTTGGAGAAGGAAAAGATGATGAAGAAAGAAAGAAAAACGGAACAGAACAAAATACCACTACACTCACAGATTACGTAAACGAACCATATACAACAGGTTCCATAGATATACCTCATTATATGTTGGTAAGTAATTCTTCAAACACAGAAGGTAAGTACACAAAAGAACAAATAGATGTTTATTACTATTACGATATAGCTGAATACACATATCGTGTAGAATACTATTATGATGGAAAAATAGATAACACTGTAACAGAATATCATTCAGCAGAGTATGGTGAGACAATAACACAATTTAATGATAAGGGAAGAGATGGTTATATACTATATCAAAAAGATCCAGTAGATAGTGATGATAAGGTTAATCTACAAATTACAGATGATCCTAATCATAATGTAATAAAAATTTATTACAGAAGCCAATACAATATAACTACTGAAGTAATACCTCATGATGAAGAATATTCAGATGGACACAAAGATACTGATGTAAAAGGAGGTTCTATTTCAGGAGATTCAACAGACTCATACGAGAAGGTATTAAAAGGAGATAGCAATACTCTAGCAATTACTATAACACCTGCTTCAGAATATAGAGTAGTTAATATTTGGGCTACTTATGGTGAGGATGATAGAGTGCCTATAAGTTATACTGATTTAATAAATGATGACGGTGTGGTTACAATTCCAAAAGATTACTTTAAAAATATTGAGTCTAACATACATATTCAAGTTGAATTCAGAAGAAAGACAAAGGTTATAGTAAAATACTTAGAAAAAGCTAATGGAGTATACACGAATACACCTGTATTAGATGAATTAACAATAGATGGATATGAAGGCAAAAATTATTCAACTTCAAGAAAAGATGTAACATTTTATAAACCTGTAGAAGATGACAAAGGAGATAAAGAGCCTACAAATGCTACAGGAGTAATGAAAGCAGATACTATAACAGTAATTTATTACTATGAAAGAATTCCTGCCGGAGTTACTGTAAAATATTTAGAGAAAATAGTTAATGAACAGGGCGAAGAAGAAGGAATTGCAATAGATGGAGTTGATAATCTAACTTTAGATGGATATTTGGGATTAAAATACGATACTGAAAGAAAGCAAATTGATAATTATGTATCTACTACTCCACCACAGATGCCTGATGACAAGGAAAACCTTGTATATGTTGATATAGATAAAGATGAATATAGTGGAGTATATACAGATAAACCAGTTGAAATTGTTTATTGGTATGAAAGACAATTCTATATTACAACTGAAGTAAAAGCTCATACAGAAAATAGAACTAATAGGGAAACTGGAATAAAAGAGCCTGTATCTGTAGAAGGAGGAGATATTACTGGTAAGGGTGAAAAACCTTTTGAAACAGTTATATATAATAGAAATGCAAAAAATGAAATTACAATAACTCCAAAAGAAAATTATATAATTAAATCTATTACTTTGGTAAGTACAAATAGAGATGATGTAGCAACTGAAACTATTATATATGGTAAAGGTGCTGTAAAGGATGCAGAAATAACATATACAAAAAATTCAGATGGAACTGTAACTTTAGGCAAATGTACTAATGTACAAGAAAACAAACATATTATTGTTGAATTTGAGCCTCTTGAAGGTAATGTAGTAGTTCATCATTATATTGCCGAAACTGGTGAGGAGTTTTATCTAGAAGCGGTTAGGGTTCCATCAAAGGTCGAAGGACAGGTAGTTGAAGATGAAACTTACACTGATTTGATAGGCGAGCCATACACTACTTCACCTAGTAAGGAAATAGCAAGTATTTATGAATTAGTAGAGGTTTCAGGTAAACAGAATGGTGAGTTTGAAAATGGTACAATTGATGTTTATTATTACTATGATTTCAAGGGATATGAATACAGAATTGAATATTACTATGATGGAGAAATTGATGATAGTGAAACTGAAAAGTCTACAGCAAAATATGGGGATAAGATAATTACTTATGATGATAAAATAAGAACTGGATATAAATTTGATAAGGTAGAGCCTTTGAATTCTGATGGTAAGTTAGAGTTAACTATATCAGATAATCCAGAAGATAATGTAATAAGAGTATATTATGTTAGAGATGAATTTGAGTACAGAGTAGAATATTACTATGATGGTATAATTGATCCAGATAATACTGTATATAAAAAGGCGTTATATAATGATGAGATTACAACGTATGAAGAAAAATCAAAACCGGGTTATACAAAGGTTGGAGATGAAAATAATCCATTAATAGTAAGTGATGATGTGGATAAAAATGTAATTAAAGTTTATTATAGAAGTCAGTATAATATAACAACTAAGGTTTTGAAGCATACAGAGGAATATGTGGATGGTACTGTTAAGGAAAATGTAAAAGGAGGAACTATTTCAGGGGATTCATCAGCTTCATATGAAAAGGTATTGAAGGGTGAAAATAGTAAAAAATCTATAGTGATAAAACCTGAAAAAGATTACGAGATTGTGTTAGTAACAATTTCTGATGGTGCTGGTAGTACAAAGGAAACTCTTGATTATAGCAAATATGTAAAAGATGGTGTAGTAACAATTCCAGCAGGATATTTTACAAATATGCAATCAGATAAACATATTGAGGTAGAATTTAGAAAGAAATCAAAGGTAATAGTAAAATACCTAGAAAAAACTGAAGAAGGATATACAGAATTTGGGTTATTACCACAGGATGAATTAGAAGGTTATGAAAGTAAGGAGTATTCTACAGCAAGAAAGAATATAGAAAATTACAGAGCTGTAGAGGACAAAGAAGGAAATGTGGATCCTAAAAATGCAAAAGGAACAATGAAAGCAGATACAATAGAGGTAATCTACTATTACGAAAAAATTCCAGCTGGGGTAATTGTAAAGCATTTAGAAAAAATTACTGATGCCGATGGTAATGTAGAAGGTGTTGAAATAGATGGTGTAGAGGATGAAATTCTTGAAGGATATCTTGGCAAGGAGTACAAAACTTCAAGAAAGACTATAGATAACTATGTTTCTGCAGAGCCTCCTAAATTAGATGATTCTGTTAAAAATGTTGTTTATGTAGATAAGGACAAAGATTCATTAGATGGTAAATATACAAAAGATTCAGTGGAAATAGTGTATTGGTATGAAAGACAGTTCCATATTACTACAGAAGTAAAGCCTCACCCACGTAGACAGCCACAAGAAGGTGATGAACCTGATACAGTAAAGGGTGGATCTATTTCAGGAGATATTACAGCTGAAGAGACTTTAGGTACTCCATATGAGGATGTTGTAAGGTCACAAGATAATTCAAAATCAGTTGAAATTGTTCCAGATGATGGATATAGAGTAAAAGAATTAGTTATAAATGGCGAAGTGCTTGATATAACTGAGCTAGAGGATGAGGATCATAACATAGTTTTACCAGAGGGATATTTCAAAGATATTCAAGATGATATACATATCCAAGTAGAGTTTGAACAGATTCCAGCAACATTGGTTGTTAAGTATGTTGATGCTGATACTAATGAGGATATTATACCTACAGAGCAGACTGATGGTTTTGTAAATGATGAGTATAGTACAGAAAGAAAGGATATTGAGAATTATATTTCTGCAGAGCCAGAGCCGGAAAATGCTAAGGGTAAACTTGTTGAGGATGGTGTTACGGTTACATATTATTATACAAGACAGTTTAGGATTACTACTGATGTTATAGAGCATTATGAGTTAGAAAATAAGGGTGTTATTGATGTGAAGGTAGATAAAGTTGGAAAAAATACATCAAATGGTACATCAAATGAAGTATCAAATGAGGCATCAGGAAATAATTCAGCAGATAATATAGGAAGTGATAACTTAAATAAAGAAACAAATAGTGAAACAAATAGTGAATCAAATAGTGCAACCGAAGGAAGAATTCTTGTAAAAGGAGGAACCATTTCTGGAGAGGATGAACAACCTTATGAGTTTGTAAATAGGGGTAAGGATAATAAAAAAGCAATAGAAATAGTTCCAAATGAAGGTTATAAAATAAAATCAATTAGAATAAGGCAACCGGGAGTTGAAATTGAGAACGTGGATTTAGAGGACAACAAATCAGTAACATTAACAGCAGGATACTTTACTAATATGCAATCTGACAAGCACATAGAAGTAGAATTTGAGAAAATTCCTGCAAAGTTAACAGTAGAATATTTAGACAAAGATACACAAGAAAAAGTATCAAAATCAGAAATAGTTAATGGATATGTAAATGACGAATATAAAACTCATGAAAAAGAGTTGAAATATTATGAGTTAATGAAAGATGAATATCCAGACAATGCAGAAGGAAAACTTGAAGAAGATACTCATGTAACATATTGGTATAGAAAACTATTATTCAACATGAGGCTAACAAAAGAACTTGCAAGTGTTCAAGTAAATGGAAATGAAGTTCTAGAAGCAGACAAAAAATTAGTAAAAGTTGATATTACTAATACTGCAATAGATACAACAAATATTCTAGTAAAATACAAAATAACAGTAACAAACACAGAGGAAGTAGCTGGAGCAGCAAAGGTATTAGAACAAATTCCAGTAGGATTTAAACCTTCAAGCCAAATGAAGACAATAAAAGCAGGTGTATCATCAGAAGAACAAATGGATAATACAAATGAAGCACAAGTTGACACATGGCTAGAAGTAGATAGCAACTTGGAACTAACAACAAGAGAGCTACAACCGGGGGAAACTGCTGAATATGAGGTAATACTTGAATGGGATACAAGCAAGAAGATAATTGGAAACTTAGAAAACATTGCAAAAATTACTCAAACACAAAATATCCCACAATTTGCTGAAACAACACAAGATGACAACAATGATTCTTGTACAGTCCTAATATCAATAAGAACTGGTCAAAACAGAAATGTAAAAACTATAATTTCAATTTCATGTTTTGCATTAGCAGGAATTTGTGCAGTGGTTTATGTTGGAACAGAAATGCATTATAGAAGAAAACATTAGTACACAACCGTGGATAGGTAATTTTACAATTCAGGTGCTTAAATTATGGAAAATTTAAGCACCTGAATTTTTACAATGAGTTACTAGAAATTATTAAATTCATGTCAATCACATTGATTTATTCAAATATGTGGTATAAAATACCAATAGTGAATATAATTTATAGGAGGGAATCGTATAAGTATGAAGTTAATAGATATAGTAAAAGCATGTAATGGTAAAGTGATTTTTGGTGATGAGGACATTGTTTGTGAAGATTTTTCAAAGGATACGAGAACAATAAAGGAAAATGATGTTTATGTTGGGATAAAGGGTGAAAATTTTGATGGTAATATTTTGTATGAGCACGCTTTAGAGAAGGGTGCAAAGGTCTGTGTGTTACAGGGAGTGAGTGTAAGTGATGATGTAAAAATTAAGTACAGTGATAGGGCTGTGGTTATTGTTGAAGATACTATAAAAGCCTTGCAACAGATTGCAGAATATAAAAGAACTTTATATGATATTCCAGTTGTTGCAATTACTGGAAGTGTTGGAAAAACTAGTACAAAAGACATTATAGCAAGTGTTGTTGGAACACAGTTTAAGGTTTTAAAAACTGAGGGAAATTTGAATAATCATATAGGTGTGCCTTTAACTATTTTGGGGTTGAAGGATCATAATGCTTTGGTTGTTGAAATGGGTATGAACAATTTAGGAGAGATTAGTGTTCTTTCAAAAATTGCAAAGCCAGATATTGCGGTAATAACAAATGTTGGGACTTCACATATTGGTAATTTAGGATCAAGGCAGAACATATTGAAGGCTAAATTAGAGATTTTGGATGGACTTAAGGAAGATGGAATTTTAATAATTAATAATGATAATGATTTGTTAAATGCTTGGGCAAAGGAATATACAGGTAGTGTGAGGATATTTACATATGGAATTGAAAATGAAAGTGATGTTATGGCAAAAGATATAGTTTTAAATGAGGATTCAAGTGTGTTTGAGGTCAGTGGAAAAGAAATAACTGTTCCAATAGGTGGAAAGCATTTTGTGTATAATGCACTTTCTGCAGTCTTAGTAGGCTTGAAACTTGGAATTTCAATGGAAAAAATCAAACAGGGCATACAAAAGTTTGAGCTAAGTAAGAATAGAATGCAACTTATAAATCTACGTGATGATATTATTATTATTAATGATTGTTATAATGCTAATTATGATTCGATGAAAGCATCAATAGAATATCTTGCAAAAACAAAGGGAAAAAGGAAGATTGCTATATTAGGTGATATGTTGGAATTAGGTGAATTTTCTGAAGAGTTGCATAAGAAGGTAGGAGAAGTTGTTTCAGAAAATAATATAGATATACTGATAACTGTGGGAGAAATGGGTAGAGTTATTTCAAATACAGCGCATGCTAATGGAACTAAGGTATACCAATGCAAGGATAATGAAGAAGCTGTAAGTATAACGAAAAATCTTTTGCAGGAGAGCGATATTGTTCTAGTTAAGGCATCTAATGGAATGAGATTTATACATATTGTGGATGGATTAAGTAAGATTAAATTAGCTGTTATTTTTGGAGGAATGTCAACAGAACATGACGTTTCTATTGTTTCAGGTAGTTCAGTAATAAAAAAATTAGACAAGGAGAAATATGATATTGTTCCAATCTACATAAACAAGAATGGAGAATGGTTTTTATATACTAAAAATATAGAGGAGATAGATATTTTAGGAATAGGCGAGGAACCTACTGAGTTGAAAAAAGTAGAAAATCAAGTCGAATTACTAAAAAGTGTTGATGTTGCTTTTCCAGTTTTACATGGATTATATGGGGAGGATGGTACAATACAGGGAATGCTAGAATTATTGAAAGTACCCTATGTTGGGTGTAAAGTCCTTGGTTCAGCTTTATGTATGGATAAAGTGTATACAAAAGTAATTTTAGATAGAGCTGGAATAAATCAGGCTAAATATGTGTATATAAGGAAATGTGAAAATAACAACATATCTCCAATGAAAAAGAATTCCAACGATAATATTATATATACATATATTGATGATCAATTCAACGAAAAACAGCTTTCATTAGATGAAATATGTAATATAGCAATACAAAAATGTGGATTACCAGTATTTGTAAAACCTTCAAATTCCGGTTCATCTGTGGGGATAAATAAAGCAAAGAACCTAGAAGAATTGAAAGACGCAATTATATATGCGGGTAAGTTCGATACCAAAATACTCGTAGAGGAAAACATAGATGGACGTGAACTAGAGTGTGCAGTTATTGGTAATGAAAAAGTAGATGCATCTTGCGTAGGAGAAATTCTCCCAGCAGAGGATTTTTATAGCTTTGATGCAAAATATAATAATTCAGAATCAAGAGTGGTAATACCTGCAGATATTGACGAGCAAGTTTCAGAAGAAATAAGAAAAATTGCATGTAAAGCTTTTAAAGCAGTAGATGGAAAAGGATTATCAAGGGTGGATTTTTTCTTAGAAAAAGAGACGAACAAGATATATTTAAATGAAATAAATACTATGCCCGGATTTACAACGATAAGTATGTATCCTCAACTTTGGGAAAAGTGTGGAAAAAGCTATGATGAGCTGCTTGATGAGCTGGTACGCATAATTTAAGAGAAGTTTAAGGAACGTTCCCCAATTTCCCAATAATTAATTTGAAAAAAGATAAAAAAGGGGCTTACAAAACTAGAAAAGTATGTTATAATAATCAAAAATCAAAAAACATAGGGGGACGTTCAATGATTTTCAAGGATTACTATAAAATATTAGGATTAGAAACCAAAGATGTGACAAGCGAAGAAATAAAAGTAGCATATAGGGAACAAGCCAAGAAGTATCACCCTGATGTAAATGTTGGAGATAGAAATGCAGAGGAAAGATTCAAAGATATAGCAGAAGCCTATAGAGTATTGTCAGAGCCTGCTTCAAAGAGAAAATATGATAGAATGTGGAATAATTATGTTGGAAAAAAGAGAGCAAAATATGAAGAAAGCAAACGAGGAAAAACATCAATATTTAGCGACTTTTTCAACATGTTTTTTGGAAATATAGATAATAAGAAAATGGAAGCTAAAAGTGCTACCACACAAAGTGGAAAAGTATCTAAAAAAGGAGAGAATATATCTACAGAGATAAATATATCTATAAATGATGCCTTTTATGGAGCTAATAAAAAAATTTCCTTGAGGACAATTAATGGAACAATGAAAAGCTTTGATGTTAAGATTCCAGCAGGAATCCAAAACAATGAGAAAATCAGGTTGATCGGACAAGGTAAAAAAGGCGAAAATGGTGGAAAAAGCGGAGATTTATTTATTAAGATAAATATTGAGGATGATTCTCATTTCAGGTTGATTGGATATGATTTATATAAATATTTATTAATTACGCCATGGGAAGCAGCACTAGGTACAAAAACCAATATTTCTTCTATTGATGAGGAAGTAAAGATAATAGTCCCAAAAGGAACACAAAGTGGAGAACTATTAAGAATTCAAGGTAAAGGCTATAAAGATGGAAAAGGTAGTAGAGGAGATTTGGTAGCAGAAGTTAAAATAATGGTTCCAAAAGAAATGACAGAAAAGGAAACGAAGTTGTTTAAAGATTTAAGCCAAATCTCTCATTTTGAGCCAAGAACAATGAGTATGTAAGTGAAAAGTAGACATAAAAGTATTGACAAATAATCTAAAAAACATTATAATTAATAATGTAATTGCACAAAAGATTAACTATGATTAAATTTCATAGGAGAGGGGTGTAGGGTATATGGAAAGCTTACAAGGTAAGCACTTTAGTATTACAGATAAAAAGGATGTTAATACAATAATATATCAAATAAATCGAACAGATAAAAAAGAGATTATGAATGGTGCACCAAAGTTTACTATTGAAAGGTTAGAGTTTTCAGAAGAATTAAGGGATGATGCATCAAGAAAAACATTTTTTGTTGATAATCCGAAAGAAGAAGGAAATCAGCTTGTTATTTTGTCATTTGGGGAAAATAGAGTTGTTGTTAATATGGGAATATTGATAGATGATAAGGTAAAAATCTCTAAAAAGCCTATGCCTGTTAAGTTTGATACTATATATTCAGAAGATAAAACAGTGTTTAAGGAGTTTAAATATACACCTAATTTACAAAGACCAATATCAATTATTGATCCTGAAACAACAGAAGAAATTGAACCTACATTGTTTTTTGATAATGAAACAAATGAAGTCAAAGGTAAGATAGAATTACAGCCTAAAAAACCATACTTTGCCTTTGAGATAAGAGAAGATAGAAAGTTTAGATTTTAAAAAGGAGAGGAGAATTGAGATGAGTAGTGCAAATGCAAATTCATCAGAAGTTAAAAGAAAGGAATTGATGCTTGGTAAATTTAATTCATTAGCAGTAGAATTTGATAAGGAAGTTACTATTATACCTAATAAAAATAAATCTTATTCACTTTTAACTGAGGATGGATTTTTAGAAATAAAAGCATATAGCAATCCTATAATACAAAAAGATGGAAAAACAAAGAGAATAAACAAAAAGACTGGAAAAGCATATGTAACAAGAACAGTTCCAAAAGCATTACAACAAAAACATACAAGAACAACAACAGAAAGATAGATAAAATTAAGTATTTATAGAATATAAGATACTTCAATTAACATAAACATATGAGAAAAGAGGGAACTTTATATGGAAAAATTCAAAAGTTTCATGGAAAAAATAAAAAAGCATATATGGATATTTTTAATAGTATGGCTAGTATTGGTCATACTATTTGTTGCGCCTTTATGTTATACAATTACTGAAGGAAATCAAGAGGGACTAAGATGGATTGAAGCTGTTAGCTTACATCTCGGAGAAAATTTCTTGAAATTTCCTATAACTGTTATTTTTAAAAGTGAATATGTAAATGATTTTATAAAGGGAATAGAATATTTTTCAATTGTATATATTGGCTTGATTATATTCTCAACATATAAAACATTACCTAAAAGTGCATTTCAGGATATTGAACATGGTTCAAGTGACTGGTGTAGACCGGGAGAACAGTACAAGGTGCTTAATAAAAAAGAAGGTTTAATATTGGCAAAGGATAATTATTTGCCTGTGGACAAACCGGGAAACGTAAATGTACTAATTGTTGGACGGATCTGGTGCTGGTAAATCTGCTACATATTCAAAACCAAATGCATATCAAAGGCTAGGTTCATATGTATTTACAGACCCAAAAGGTGAGTTATATGATGATACAGCAGGTTTCTTAAAATCAAATGGATATGAGATAAAGGTATTAAATTTAGTTAACCCTGCAAATAGTGATGGATACAATCCTTTAGCACATATTAATAGTGAATTGGATGTAGATGTTATAGCAAATACAGTTGTAAAGGGTCAAAAATCTGAAGGTGGTTCAGCAGACCCATATTGGGATGATATGGCTGAAATGCTATTAAAATCTTTAATATATTATCTAATAGCTACACGCCCACCAGAGGAGCAAAACTTAGCAAGTTGTGCTGAAATGGTAAGGGCAGCAAGCAATAATGGAGGTAGTAACTTATTATCTGAAATGATAAATACATTACCATATGACCATCCTGCAAGAATGTATTATAAATCTGTAGAACTTGCATCAGATAAAACTTATAGCTCAATTTTAAGTTCTTTGCAATCAAAATTAGGCAAGTTTGATTCTAAAGAAATTGCAGAAGTAACATCAACAGATACAATAAATTTCGAAGATATAGCAAACAAGAAAACAGCATTGTATGTAATATCATCAGATACACATACAGCATATGATTTCTTATTAACAATATTTTTCTCACAATTAATTCAACAATTATATGATTTTGCTGATAAAAATGGTGGAAAATTAAAAGTACCTTGTTTCTTTATTCTTGATGAGTTTGCAAACATAGGTAAGATTCCAGACTTTGATAAGAAAATATCAACATCAAGAAGTAGAAAGATATCTTTTAGTGTTATATTACAGAACTTAGATCAATTAGAGGCAATATATGAAAAATCACACGAAACTATAGTTGGTAACTGTGATACACACGTATTTTTAGGAAGTAACTCTTTTAAAACTGTTGAGTATTTCTCAAAAGAATTAGGAGAAAAGACTATAAAAAGGCCAAGTGATTCAGTAAATAGAGATAATACAGGAAAGAAAACCGGAAAGAGTGAATCAGAACAAATAATGGCAAGAGCATTAATGACACCAGATGAATTAAGAAGAATGGATAATGATTTTTGTATTATTTTTGAAAAGGGATTAAAACCAATAAAAGCTCATAAATACTGGTATTATAAGACTAATATGATTAAAGAAATGGATAAAGTAAAACTTGATCATAATGAGTTTAACGTTGGAGACAGAGGCGTTTGGAGAAAGTTCAATCCTAATAATCCATATACTGAAAACAAAAGTAGTGGAGGAAATGATTTAAAGGTAGAATCATTAGATGATTTATTTGATGAAGAATTTCAAACTGTTGAGGATGATTTTCCAATGCCAACGGTTGAAGATAGTGGACCTTCTGATTTAGACATACAAAAGGAATTAGAAGCTAAATTTGATGAATTATTTGGACCTCTAGATGAATAAAATTATAATTTTTAATGACTTTCTAAGCAAAAAAACTTGTAAAAGCTTAGAAAGTCATGTATACTTTTATATGGAAATTATCATTTAATTCTTTTGAATTATTTTTCAATAAATTTATTAAAAAAGTATTAAATACTATTTATTTTTATGTTATAATATTTTGGAACCAAAACTTAAGAATTAAAACTAAAAAGGAGATTAAAACGTGAAATTTGTACATATAGCAGATATGCACTTTGACACGTCTTTTACAACATTGACTAATAGGGCTAATTTAGGTGATGTCAGAAGATTAGATCAAAGGCAGACATTTAAAAAAGTTATTAATTATATAAAAGATAATAAAATTCCCTACCTATTCATTGCAGGGGATTTTTATGAGCATGAATACATTCGTTTAAGTACGATAGAATATATAAATAATTTATTTACAGAAATACCAGAAACACAAGTTTTTATTTCACCGGGGAATCATGATCCATATTTGAAGGATTCTTTTTATAGCAAATATTATTGGAATGATAATGTACATATTTTTGATGCAAAATTATCAGTCGTAGAGCTTGAAGATGTTGATATATATGGCTATGGTTTTGATGATTTTTATTATACTAATCATGAGTTAGAAGGTATGCAATTAAAAAATCCAGAAAAACTAAACATCTTAATTGCTCATGGCTCATTAAATGCATCAGATACATTAGACAGACAATATAACCCTATTTCAGAAAAAACAATTGAAGAAAAGGGGTTTGATTATGTTGCACTAGGTCATATTCATAAAACAGATTATAATTCAAAAGAAAATCAGAGAATAGTCTATCCCGGTTCAACAATATCTTTAGGCTTTGATGAACTTGGACCACATGGTATGATAGTGGGGGATGTTCAAAAAAATAGTATACAGTTAGAGTTTGTTCCAATTGATGATAAGGAATTTGTTATAAAGGAAATAGATGTTACTGAGATGTTAGATTTAGACGAATTGGCTTCAACTATCAATAATATGGATTTTTTGAATAATGTGTATTATAAAATATCTTTGATGGGTAGAAGGAACTTTGAGATTGATTTATACAAATTGAATAAATTGATTATTGAGAATAATATAATAAAGATTAAGGATTATACTAAATTAAATTATGACTTGGAGAAGTTGTCTAGAGAGAATACATTGAGGGGTCTATTTGTTCAAGAGATTATGAAAAAAATGGAAGAAAATCCGTCTGATGAAGAGGTTTTACAAAATGCGTTAGATATTGGATTTGAGATTTTGGAAAAATAGGTTGTAGACAACGTTTGTATTGTGCTATAATAGCAACTGGTAAAAAAACATATAAATTTGAACTAATAATGGAGTGATATACTTGAAAATAAAGAAAATAAAAATCAATTCTTTTGGAAATCTTGAGGATAAAGAAATTGATTTATCGGACAATATAAATATAATTTATGGAAAGAATGAAGCTGGAAAATCCACATTATTAAAATTTATTACAAATTCTTTTTATGGAACATCTAAGAATAAAAAAGGGAGAGAGTTTTCAGATTATGATAGATATAAACCATGGGGGAAAGAGGATTTTTCAGGAAAACTAACCTATGTATTGGATAATAATGAGCAATATGAGGTATTTAGAGAATTTGGAAAGAAGAATCCAAAAATTTATAATAGTAATATGGAGGATGTTTCGAAAAATTTCAATATAGATAAAAACCTCGGTAATCAGTTTTTCTTTGAACAAACAAAGGTGGATGAAAAGACTTTCTTATCAACTATTGCTTCAATGCAACAAGAGGTAAAGTTAGATAAGGGTTCACAAAATGTGCTTATCCAAAAGATGGCGAATATTGCTGGCACGGGTGAGGATAATGTTTCGTACAAAAAGGCGATTGATAAATTATATAAAAAGCAATTAGATGAAGTTGGAACATATAGAAGTCAAGGAAAGCCTATCAATATTGCGCAAGATAGGTTAAATGAATTAAAGAATAAGAAGCAAGAATTGCTAAATTATAAGGATTTGAAATATGATTTTGAAGAGAAAAAAAATGAAATAGAGGAAGAAATCGTACAAGACAACTTGAAGATTGAAATACTAAAAAAAATGAAGAAAATAAATGAAAAAGAAATGCTAGAACATGAGAAGCTTCATTATAATGTTGACTTAATAAAGAAAGACGAGTTGGAAATCTTCGAGCTAATCAAGAAAAAGAATTATATCTTAGAGGATAATGATATAGAAAGTGAAGAGGCATTAGTAAAAGAGTACAATGATAAAATAAATTCATTAGAGCCGATGGAAAGAAAGAAATTTTCAAGGCAAAAGATTAATCCAAAAAAGTATATTGCTATGACAATATTGCTAATTATTATAAATGCTTTGCTTATTGTATTTTTAAAGGATAACATGCTAAAATATTTAGGATTACTTGGTTTCCCAATTATATTCATAATATATAATATAGAAAAAAATAGGCTAGAAAATGAAAGAATTATTAAGCAAAATAAAGAGGAATTGAGTAAAAAGGTAGAGGAGAATAAAAAGCTACTTGTTTTTGAAAAAAATAAAAAGCTACTTGAGGAAATTAATATTTTAAATGCAAAAATAGAAGTCTTTGAAAAAGACAAAAGAGAGCAATTAAAAATAATGGAGGAAACTAAAGCAAGAATTCAAAGTCTAAAAGACATTGAAAAGGAAAAATTAAAAAATACATATAGAAATAGAATTGATATTTATGAAATTAATAAACTAGTAAATTCTGAAGACATAGATAGTAAGTTAGAAGAAATTACAAATAGTATTAATGAGAAAAAAATAGAATTGCATAGGATAGAGTTGAATAAGGAAAACATAATTCCGCAGTTAGAAGACCTAGCTCAAATAGAGGAGGAATTAGTAATTACTGAGGAAGAATATGAGGATTTAATGAAAAAGAACAATTCTATGCTAGTTGTAAAACAAGTGCTAGAGGATGCATATGAAAAAATGAAAAATAATGTTACCCCACGATTTACAACTGGTTTATCAGATAATATTTCTAAAATATCTGATGGAAAGTACAACAGAGTTTCTATTAACGACGAAAATGGTATGATGGTGGAACTTAAATCTGGAGACTATATCCCAGCAGAAAGGTTAAGCCTTGGAACGATTGATCAATTATACTTATCACTAAGATTATCAATGAATTCAGAGGTTTCAACTGAAAATATGCCTGTCATTTTAGATGAAGCATTTGCTTATTATGATGATGAGAGATTGGAGAACATATTGAAGTTTTTGGCTGATAATTATAGGGATAAACAGATTATTATTTTGACTTGTACTAATAGAGAAGAAGTAATTTTGGGCAAGTTGGGGTATGATTTTAATAAGATTATATTGTAAATGCACAATTTGGGACGTGTCCCTATTGTGCATTTTGCATGTTGTTCCTAATTGCATAATTGTGCATAAATCCCAAAAGTCTCTCATACAATGACCTAGGAGGATTTTAATGAAGAATATTGTCAAAATAGTATTTGTAATAATTGCAACACTAGTAGGGGCTGGCTTTGCATCAGGCAAAGAAATATTTTCCTTTTTCTTTTCATATGGTAAAGCACGGATGTATAGGAATTTTTATTTCCAGTTTTATCATTAGTCTAGTAGTACATAAGGTGTTCAAGATATGTAATGAGAACAATATTGAAACATATCAAGAGTTTTGTGATTTTATGGGGAACTGTAGTGTAATATATAAACTCAAATTATCTGATTATAACAATTCAGGATTTGCTAATTTATTAAATAATGTAGTAAATATATTTTTATTAATATCATTTTATGTAATGATAGCAGGCTTTTCTAGTTTACTGAAACAAGAATTTTGTTTGAATGGAATTTGTGGTAGCATGATAATAGTTGTATTATGCTATCTTGTGTTTTTGAGAAATATAAATGGTCTTATTAAAATAAGTAATTATTTAGTGCCAATTCTAATTGCTTTTATTTTGATTATATCATTGAGAAATACTAATGTTATTGAAAATTATGATAGTATTATTAATGTAATTGAAAAGATGGGAGGATCTTATTGTAGAGCAATAATAAAGAGTGTATTATATGCTTGTTATAATTGTATTATATTAATTCCAGTATTAATACCACTGAGAAAGAAGGTTCAGAATAATAAAAATGCGTTATTAATTTCTACTATGAGTTTTGTATTGCTTATAGTGCTTAGTTTTGCAATTTTTAATTTATTACTACAAGGTAATACAGAGATATTTAATCTTGAAATGCCAATTATAGGGGTTGTAAAACAATATGGATACATGTTCAAATATATGTACATTGTAATAATAGCCATTTCTATTTTTACAAGTGCTGTTTCTGCTGGATGTGGGTTGTTAAGTAATTGCAGTAAAAATGATAAGGCATATAAGAGAAATTTAAAATTGATGTGTATAAGTGCGGTTTTTTTATCACAAATTAGTTTTTCGACTATGGTTAATTTGATATATCCTGTGCTTGGAATATTTGGGGTTCTAGAAATTATTTTAATATGTTGCCGAGAGAAATAAAATAATAAATATAAAAATTTCGCCTAAAACCTTGCAAAAAATAACAAAAACTGGTATAAATTTGTTATGAAGAATAAGTCAAAAGAGGAAACAGAAATGAAGCTATTAGAATATAAACAATTTAATAACTCAGATGAAGAAAAATCCTTAAATAAAAAGAAAGTGACTGTAGCAGTTATAATATTATTAATAGTACTTATAATAGTAATAACATTCATTGCCTATATATCAAGTCCAAATGTCAGAGATTTTATGGACAAATATATCTTATTTAAAAACGTAAACGAAAATGATTTAGCATATATAAACATAGATGAAGATGAGAGTATATATACATATGCATTTTACAATTATGTTGTTGTTTTACAAAATAACAAATTAACTCTTTATAACTCATCTGGAAATGAAGTTGAAAGTTTTGACAACTTTAATATTAGTTCACCAATATTTGCAACACAAGACAATTATTTAGTTGTAGCAGAAAAAAATCAAAAAAAGATATATTTAATAAAAGATAAAAAAATAATGTGGGATAAAGATGTAGAGGGACAAATTTCGAGGGTAAATGTAAATCAAAATGGATATGTTTCAGTAATTGTTGCAGGAACCAGCCATAAATCAGTAATAACAACATATTATGAAGATGGCTCAGAAGTATTCAAAACATATTTATCAAAGACATTAGCTGTTGATGTAGATATATCATTAGATAATCAATATTTAAGCTTTTGTGAAATGGACTTATCTGGAACTTTAATAGAGTCAAAGATAAAAACTATATCAATAGAAAAGGCAAAAGATGATCCTTCAAATGCAATTATATACACATATGAGATTCCGTCAAACACACTAGTTACCAATTTGGAATATCATGAAAAAGATACACTTTTATGTTCATGCGATAATGAGATTTATTTATTAAAAAATGGTAGTTTAGAAGCGGTATCAAACGTAAACAATAGTGATATAGCTTTTTGCGGAATTCAACTAAATAAGAGCTATTTTAAGGTATTAGAAACAAGCAATGGAATAAATAATCAAAGTTCAAATATAGAAATATTTAATACAACAAATAACAACTCATATACATATAAAATACCCGGAATTGCAAAAGAGGTATATGCAAAAGATGGTGTAATTGCTTTAAATTTAGGCTCAGAGATATATTTTGTAAATGAAATGGGATGGCTTATAAAAAGGTATTCTTCAACTCAAGAGATAAGGCATATAGTTATTTCCAATAATATTGCTGGAATAATTTATAGGAATAAAATTGAGTTTTTAGCTATGTAAATTGAATTAACAAATTGATTAGTAATATATAAATAATTTTGGATTATAGGTATGATTTGAAATGCATTTAAAGTTAAAAGTTTATAGGTATCTTAGATAAAAACCTAAATTTTAATAAGGGAGAGCATGATTTTGTAAATCATGTATATGTGAAATATGTTTATAATAGTAGATATAGTAATTTTAGCAATTATATTGCTATGTATCTCTATGGGATACAAAAGAGGACTTGCAGGTTGTTTGGTGAAAGTTTTATCATTTTTTATTGCTTTGGCAGTAGCTTTTATTTTGTTCAAACCGGCTTCTGCAATAGTTATAAACAGCACACAAGTTGATGAAAATATAAAGTCTTCAATTGTTCAAGTATTTGAATCAGATGAATCTGAAGAGGATAAGCAAGAGGAAAATTCGCCAATTATAAAATATATATCAGATGAAATTGAAAATGCCACAGAGGAAAAAAAGAACGAAATAGTTAATAATACAGCAGAAGAACTTTCAATTAAAATTGTTAATATATTGGCATTCATAATATTATATATTGTTGCTAGAATTGTTTTAAACTTTGTAAAGGTTATAGCTAATTTGATTGCTAAATTACCAATTCTAAAGCAATTTAACGAACTTGGTGGAGTAATATATGGCTTGTTACAGGGATTGATAGTTGTTTTTATAGCACTAGCATTAATTACGTTTATTTCAACAATTACAGGTCAATATACAGTTCTAGAAATGATAAACCAATCTTATATTGGAAGTATTTTATATAATAATAATATTCTACTAAAAGTTATTTTTTAAAAGTAATAATTTTTTTATAAAATAGGAGTGAGTTCTTTGAGTAAAAAAGATAAAGGAAAAAACACTGATAGTATGAAAGAAACAGTGAGTAGTGGACATAAGAAAAATGAGAAGAATCTTGAGGAAAAAGAAAATATTTTTCAAGAGGTTACTCTTAATCTAGAGTCTATTGAAAATAATGCAAATAAAAATAAGAAAAAGAAAAAAAAGAAGAAAAAACATAAGATATTAAGAGCTTTTTTAACACTGATTTTAATTGGATTTATAATACTTTTTTGCTTTTTTGTAAAGCGAATGAATGAAAATGGTTGGACGATGGGTGGTCTTGTAGCTACAATTTTAGGTCACGATTCGAATACAGTTTCTAAATTATCAAGAATAAATATTTTAGTAATTGGACAAAGCCAAAATTTAACTGATACATTATTAGTATGTACATATGATCCTAAAACTCAAGATTTTGGTATGTTATCAATACCAAGAGATACATTTGTTGGAAGAAATAAAAACAATGCAACAGCTTCAGATAAGATTAATGCAATATATCAAATAAGTCCAAGAAAATTATTGGAAAAAGTAAATGAAATAACAGGTTTAGATATTCAATATTATGTAAAAGTGGATACTAAAGGTTTTAGGGATTTAGTTGATAGTGTTGGTGGAATATATTTTGATGTTCCTATAGACATGAATTATGATGATCCTTCACAAGATTTGCATATTCATCTTAAAGCAGGATATCAATTATTAGATGGTGACAAGGCTGAGCAGGTTGTTAGATTTAGGCATAATAGTGATGGTTCGTCATATTCTATGGAGTATGGAGATCAGGATATAGGAAGGATGAAAACTCAAAGAGCTTTCTTAAAAGAAGTTATTAGACAATTGGCAAAAGCAGAGAATATTGCTAAGATAGATGATTTTATAAAAATAGCAAATGAAAATGTGGAAACTAATTTTAGCTTATGGAGTTTAAGAGATTATGCACCATATGTATTGGATTTAAATCTTGAAGAAATAAAAGCAGAATATTTACCGGGAACAACAGAGAAAATTAACGGATTATGGTTTTATGCCTATAATAAAAAGCAAACACAAGAGGTTGTAAATAAATTGTTTAAAACTGAGTTAACAGCAGAGCAAGAGCAAAATGCTGAGATTAAGGTTAATATATTAAATGGAACAAATGATGAAAGTAATTTAAATAATGTTGAAAATCTATTAAAAGAGAGTGGGTATAATGTTGTATCAACAGGAATTACTACATCAATGAAAACTACAACTATAATTAATAGAACGAATCAGGATGCAAGTGTGGCTAAGGAGTTGCAGGAGTTGATTGGAATAGGTGTAGTCTCAAGTACAAGTTCAGAAGGCTCAGACTCAACAGAAGTAAATTCAGGTTCTGCATCAGGTTCAAATGCTAACCAAAATTCAAGTAGTAGTAATAGTGAAGTAGACTTTACTATTATAATTGGATCAGATTATTAATATTTGTAAACAATTTATAAACATATAAGAAATTTAGGAAGTGTACACGATTATTAAAAACATATGAGGTTATGTACATTTCCTATAATTTCCATTTTTTTTATCAATAAATTCAAGTCTCAAATTTTTGTATTCAAATTAAGTATGTTTCTTTAAATTTTTCACGAGATAGTTAGTTAAAAATATTCAATTTATTATAAAAACAAAAGATAATGTCAAGACCATAGATAAAAAAATCAAGAAAGGAATGATTTTTATAATGAATTTTTTCAAAAATAGAAAAGTAGTTATACTTGTAGTGTCAAGTGTAATATTGTGTTTAGGAGTGGTGTGTTTAATATATGAAAAGAATAAAGGAGAGGAGATAGATAATATAATTGAAAATTCGGGATTTGACGGAACTATAGCTAATAATGGCATTAATACAGAAAATAATGTAGAAAAGAATGATAATGCTGAAAATAATTCCAGTATAGAAAATAGTGATAATGTAATTTATGTTCACATCATAGGTGAAATAAATACCCAAGGAGTTTTAAAATTGAAGAAAGGACAACGTATAATAGATGCAATAGAGTCAGCCGGTGGCACTACGGAAATAGCTGATTTGGGCAAAGTTAATTTGGCATATGTTTTGTCAGATGGGCAACAGATTAATATCCCCAGCATCTATGATGACAGTACTGATTTTAAGTATGTTACAGAAGACAGTGGTAATAATGTAATTACGGATGGTGGAAGCAATAATATTGAAGTATCTTCTAAGGTAAATATAAACACCGCAAATCAAACAGAACTTGAAACACTAACGGGAATAGGGCCTTCATTAGCTAACAAAATAATTCAGTATAGAAAACAGAATGGTAATTTTAAATCTATTGAAGATTTGAAAAATGTTTCTGGAATAGGGGAATCAAAGTTTGAGGCTATAAAGGATAGTATTGTGGTTAAATAGATTGACTATATGAAAATCAATGATTAGCTTTGTATAGGGTGTTGTATATCCCTTATATGAATGCAGTTGTAAAGAAAATAATATAGAAATGTAAAATAAACATATAACTTAACTTTCCGTAAGTGATAAGGTTAATTATACTGACAGGGTGTAATTGACCTTTATTTTTTATATTGTTAAAATAAAAATAATAGAGATAGTGAGATACAAAGCTTAGATTGGAACGAAAGGTAAGGTGTACGGAAAATGAAAAGTTACAAGAAAAATTCGAATGACCTAAAAAAATTTGGCAATCTAAAAAAGTTTGGAACTCCTAGTACAACAAAAAAGAACGGGATTTTAATACTTGTTGTTCTTATTATTTTGACTGTGACTTTATTTGCGTGTACACTTTATGGTGTAAAGGGGATACAAAACAATGAGATTACAATAAAAAATGAGAAGGTAGCAGATGTCTATAATAAATCAATAAATAATTCAATATTACAAATATTGATGGACGAAGAAGCAGATGATACATCAACCACACTTGATGAAGACCTATATGATGCACAAGTTGAGTTGAATTTTGTAGATCAAAATGAGGAAAACGTTATAGTAGGCAACAAAGTAAGAATAACTGATGTTACTGAACAAGCAAGCCAAGACTTAAAAAACGATAATGAAGGAGAATCAGTGGGAACTGATGAACAAAATGTAGATAAAGAATCAGGACTAAAAATAGATATATTCAGCCTAACATCAGGAGATGAAATAGAAGTAGATGAAGATAAAACATTTGACACAAATGGAGAAGGTGTATTAATTAATTTAAGCAGTATTCAACAAAATAAAGAATATAAAATAATGATTGAAGATCTTGAAGTCGGAGAAAAATATAGTAAATCAATTAATAGTGTGGTATTACAGCTTTTAGTTGATGAAGATGAAAATATAATAGCACAATTATTGAATGTTAAAGATGTATCAGACAATCCTTTAGAAGTATTGGCACAACAGTTTGCTAAATTACATGGCATAAACAATGATGGAAAAGTGACAATAGAACCGGGTTCTACTGATCCTAACATCACAATTCAATATAAAACAGAGGAAGACGAAGATTGGCAAGAATATACAAATGAAGTTAAAATAACTAATAATGGAAATGTGCAAGCAAGAGTAACAAAAGAGGGGAATACTAGTGAAATATCAGTAAAGCTTGTAAATAACATAGATAAAGAAGAACCACGACTAACAGAGCATAATCAAGATAATGGAGGAAAATTAAATCAAACCACATTAACGTTTAAATTAACAGATAATGCTTCTGGAATAACACAATATGGCATAAGTACAAGTGAAGATATAGCACCAGATAAATATATAAAAGCAGATGATGATTTAACTGATGAAGACATTTTAGAGCATAGAAATGAAACACCAAAACTTGAGGTATCAGGAACAATAGAGGAAATATATGAAAATGGAGATTATTATCTATGGATTTGGGATTCTGCAGGAAATTGTGCTAAAGAGTTAATACAAATAAATTCAGTTCGAGAAATCGAAGTAGCAAAAATAATTGCAGCTCCAGATGATAATAAGGATTTAATTGGAAAAACATACCGTAGCTTGCGTAAAGCAATTGAAGCATGTCCAACTACAGGTGAAACAACAATTATATTGTTAATGAATATAGAAAATGAGTATAATGAAATTGATAATAAAAATATAAAATTAACCTTGGGGGGATATACACTTAATAATAAAAGCGAGAATCAACCTGCTCTTACTGTGAAGGCTAATTCTACTCTAACAATAGTTAACACAAATGAAAGTGGAGAGGTTCAAACATCAGGCTCAATAATTAGCCATAATTCTGAAGCAATAAAAGTAGAGGAAAACGGAAATTTAATACTTCGGAGTTGATGATAGAAGAATATCAATTTCACAGCCAGCAATAGAAGGAAAAGAAAAAGGAATTGAAAATAATGGTACAGTTAAATTCTTTGATGGTATAATAAAGGCTACAACAGACAGTGAAACTGATCCGGTTGCAATTATGAATCAACCACAAGAAACACCAACTGCATATTCGGTATCAATAAAAGATGAAGACGATCAAAAGACTCAAATTGCTGTGTTAGCTGTAGTTGCTAATGTTGAAGCTAAGATTGGTAAATCAACTTTTAGTCAAATAGAATTAGCCATTCAAGAGGCTGAAAAACGTTATAAAGAGAATGGACAGACTGTAGAAATAGTTTTAGTTCAGGATACTCTAATAAAAAAAGATCCAATAGAAATTCATAAAGATAATAATATAAGACTTGATTTAGATGGTAAAATTCTAACTACAGCATCAACAGATTATGTTATAAAAAATTATGGCCAGTTAGAAATAGTTGATTATAGTGATGAAAAAAATGGGAAAATTATAAGTACTACTGGGAATGTAATATATAATGGAAGTGAGCAAGAAGCCACAGAGGATTCGGCTGAAAAAGAAGTGATAGACTTAAAAGATGTGAAGAAATATCATGATGAGGATGAATATTATTTTAAGTATGATACAGAAGATAAAAAGTTGAAGAATACAAATAACATAATCAATCAAGATCCGAATACGAATGCATTAGGATATATAGAGTTAGATTTAAGTGATAAAGTTGGAAAATATACTTTAACTGTAAATGCGCAAATTGCAAGTAGTTATGGTAGCATAGGTTATGTTAGCATAAGCAATGAGCCAAGGGAAGAGACTAATATAGTAATGAGTACATCTTATGGAAATTTTATCAATATGTCTCAAAATCATAGTGCATCAGATACTAAGTTAGATATTGTAGGAGGTCAAAAATATTATCTAAATTTCTTATTCAGAAAAAGTGACAGAATTAATGTAAATAATGAATTTGCAATAAATAGTATAACACTTACCAAAAAGCAAGAAGGAACATTAAAATTCGAGAGTGGAACAATTGAAGTAGATAAAGTGGGAAACAATTCTACACGATATTCCGCAATAACAAACGCAGGAATAGCTAATATTGAAGGTGGAAAGATTGAAAGTAGCCAAAATTATACATCAGGAATAACAACTATGAATGGTGGAACTTCAAATATAAATGGAGGAGATATTACATTATCAGGTGCAAATACGAGAGCAATATGGGCATCTCAAAAAGGAAGTTTAACACAAATAAGTGCTGGAACTATATCTGCAAATGCAGGTTTGATAACTACAGAACCTACTGCAAATGCTATTGTTAAAGGAGGAACCTTCAGTGATAGCTGTCAATATCAAATACGTAATAGTGGTGCATGTTCAAGAATTAATGTAGAAAAAGTAACATTAACTAAAAACACCAGTGGATATTGTTTATATAGCGATAACTCGTATTCAGATATAATAGTGAATGACTGTGAAATAAGTAATAGTTATACATATGCAATATATAGAGAATCTGGTAATTGTACTATAGAAATTAATGAATCTACTATTAGTGGAAAACAAGCAATATATAATAGGTATGGACAGGGAAAAATATCTATTAAGGAATCAGAAATTAATACATCTAGTACTGCTATTTCAATTTCAAATTCAAATAGTATTATTGATGTAATAGATAGTAACATCGAAGTTGAGACAGGACAAATAATTAGTGGCAATACATCAACAAATATAACAATAGAAGATTCAATTCTTAATGATAAAGATGAAAGAAATAAGAATACAGCAATTACATTAAACAGTGGAAATATAGATATAAAAGGAGATGAAACTGTTATAAAATCTGTTGGTAGAGTAATATATTCTAGTAATAGTTCATCTAATACAGAAGTAAATATTAATATTGAATCAGGAACATTAGAATCAACAGCATTAGGTGTAATAGATGGACCTAATTTATCAGGAAGTATTAATTTAGGAAAAGAAGATGGATATGTTAATGAAAACTACCCAATTTTAAAATCTGCTACTTCAAATTGGGCTACATATTCAAATCTGATGCATTTAAACATTTATGATGGAAAAATAATTGGTGAAAAGGAGAAGATTATTGGAGCTTCTATTGGTAAATTAGAAGAAGGATATGAATTAATTGCTGAAACAGAATCCAACGAAGATGGAGTTGAGTACCAAGTAGTAAAATTGGGAACTACAACTGGTGTTGCAGAACTAATACCAGAGGGACAAAGTTCTGGCAAAACATATAACACAATACAAGAGGCAGTAGAAGCATGCAGTACTAAAAATGGTGAAAATCCATCAACAATAAAGTTACTTAAAGATGTAGATTTGGTTAGACAAATAGTGATTAAGCCAGAGCAAAATATTAAGTTAGATTTAAATAATCATAAAATAACTGTAATGACAGATGATGCAATATATAATCAAGGAAAACTAGAAATTATAGATGAAAGCACAGAAGAGCAAAGTAATGAATATAATTTGATAGAAAATGCTGGTACTTCAATTATACGAAATGCCGTAGTAGAAAATGAGGAAGAAACTAGTGTACAAGGAGATTTAAAAATAAGTAAAGGTGTACGCATATATTACACTACATCAGGGACAGGTAATCCATATAAAAAAATAATAAATAATGAAGGTAAACTTACTATAGATGATGGGGAAGAATCAGAGTCAAATGATAAAATAAAAATACTTGGAACAGGATCATATATATATGCTATATATAATTCAGGTACTATGGATGTGGATGGGTGTACAATAACAATAGAGAATATCAACTCAACAGGTATATATAATGATAGCCAGAATGATTCAACAATACAGGATACCAATATAAAGTTTACCAGAGATTCAGGATATGGTGTATACAATAATACTACTGGAAAATTATGTTTAAATAATGGAACTAAAATCGAAACATTTGCTTACTCGGTATATAATAAAGACCAAGGAACAATAGTAATAGATGGTGCTGATATTACATGTTCTTCTAGTACGGTTATATATAACAATTCTAACGGAAAAATAGAAATAAAGACAGGTAAAATAACAGCAACATCAAGTTATAGTTCAGGTTATTGTATTAATAATGGAAAAGGAGAAATAGAAATTTCTGGAGGAGAGATGACTGCTAGAAAAAATTGCATATACAATAATAATAGTGCAGGAATAATAAAAATTACAAGTGGAACAATAACAAGTACGGATCGGAATTGGAATAAATAATGCTGGAGTACTATATTTGGGTGAAAAAATAATGAACGAGGTGAGTGATACACCTGACATTAAAAATCCAAGTATAAATGGAAAAACAAGAGGAGTCTCTAATACAAATAAATTTTATTTCTATGATGGAGCAATAACGGGTCCATCTGGTAAATCTATTGATGGAATTATTACTGAACAAGAAGATGGATATCAAGTTTATGTAACAGAAAACGAGGGAGGAACCGAAACCTCAACATTAAAGAAAATACCAATTATAGAAGTAAGTGAGCTAGAACATACAGAAGATGCAAAACAATTTTCTAAAATATCAGAATTTAATGAATGGACAAGTAATGTAGGTGAAAATAAAACTTATAACATAAAAGTATTATCTGACTTTTCTATACCAGAAAACGAAAAATTAGAAATCCATTCAAAATTAAATGCTACATTAGATATAAATGGATATACAATTACTGGTGCAAATAGTCCTATAATCAAAAATAATGGAAAATTAACAATTATAGATTCTAAGGAACAGTCAACAGGAAGTATAAAAAGCGAAGTAAAGGGAATAAGCAATGATTATAGTAAAGTAGTGGAAAACTGTGAAAATGCTACCTTGAATATGTCATCAGGAAAATTATCAATGAGTGGGGAATACGGATGTGACATATATAATAGTACTAATGGAACTGTCAATATTACAGGAGGAGATATAGAAGTAAAAGGAAATTATGGATATGGTATATATAATCAAGGTAAATTGGATGTAAGCAATAATACAATGACATCAACAGCGTATAGGGGATATGCTATATATAATAATAGTGAACAAAAAACAATAATAAATAATTCAACAATAACACAAAGTACTTCAGAGGGTGGCTGTATATTAGATGATAGTGGGGAAATGGAGATAAATGGTGTAAACATGACTGCAAGCGCATATGGTGTATATAACAATAGTGAGGATACAATTAAAATTATAAAAGGAACAATAACTACAAGTTCAATATGTGGATATAATTATAGTATAGGTACGATAGAAATAAGTGATGCAACAATGACGTGTAGAAATAGTCATGTATTATATAATAATAATAGTGGTACGATAAATTTTAATTCTGGTGAACTAACAGCTCAAGGAGGTTATCGTTCTTCATATTGCGTATACAATAATGGATTAGGAACAATAAATATTAATTCTGGAAAAATAACAGGTAAATATGAGAGTGTATATAATTATGGACGTGGAACTATAAATATAAAAGGAGGAACAATAACAAGTCAAAGTGCAAATGCTGTATATAATACTAGTAATGGTGATCAAAAAGGAACGATAAAAATAACTGGTGGAGAGATAACAAGTGAAAGTGCATATGGGGTATATAATTATAATCTTGGTATATTAGAGTTAGGTGAAAAAATAGAAGATGAGTCAGAACAAAAGAATAGCCCTAAAATAACAGGAAAAACATATGGCGTATATAATGAGGGAACATTTAACTTTTATGAAGGTACAATAACAGGAGCGGAAGGACAATCCATAAATTATAATGTAACAGACAAAAGCCCTAAATACCAAATAGTAAAGACAACAGCAAATCAATTAGAAACAGCAAAATTGGAAGTAATTGATATTGTAGAAATAGAAAATACAACATATAAAAATATGGAAGATGTAAAAAAAGCAATACAGGGATTTACTCAAGATAAAGAATATGAAATAAAAGTATTAAATGATATGTATATTTGTTTATCAGATAATATTGATATTCCAGAAGAAACTAATGTGACAATTGATTTAAATGGAAAACAAGTGGAAGTATCTGTTGAAAATGCTATTACTAATAATGGAACATTAACAATTGTGGATGAAAGCGAAACAGATGAAGGAAAGATTTTTGGAGTAGCAAATGGAATTATATATAATAAAGACGAACTTATTATTAACGGTGCAAATTGTGGCTCAATTAATTATAATAATTCGAGTAATACTGTATATGCAAAAGCTATTAATAATACTGGTAAACTAACGTGGCAAAATGGTAATCTAACAGTGGATATAGGAAACAATTACGGTATTTATAATAATGAAAATGGAAAAATAGATTGGATAGACGGAATTATAACGTTAAATCAATCAAAAAGTAATCAATATGGTATATATACAGACACAGATGGTGATATAAATTGGACAAATGGAGAAATAGATTTAAATTCTAGTATTACAAATACAGTACAGTATGGTATATACATTAAAAAAATTGGAACTCTAAAAATAGAAAATATAGAAATTAATAATAAAGGATATGGAAGTAGTTTACAGTATGTGATATATGGGCAAAATGATTATAATGTTAAAGAAAAAAATAAAGTTATTATTAGTAATCTTGAAAGAAAGGAAACAGATGAGCCAAGCACAGGAAGCATATATGGAATAAATGGATATAACATGGATTTAACAGTTAACGGAGGAACTTTCCGTAAATTCAATTCAGGAGATATTGACATATATAGTTCGAAAATTGATATTACAGGAGGAACCTTTGAAGATAAAATTGTGGTGCGTTCTAACACTACAGGAACAATTGGAAAGGTGAATGTTGATAAGATAGAAAATAATGGTGGAGAATTAACTCTAAATGATACAACTGTTAGAAATTTTATACAAAACAGTAGTAATAGCAAGACAACCATGAATAATGGAAACATTATAAATTCTCAAGATGGTAGTGCATTAGAAATATCTTATGGTACTTTTACAATTCTAGATGGATTAATAGAAGCTAAAAATGGAAATGCTGTACATATAAAAGGAAGTAATGCAATATTTACAATGGGCGAAGTTAGTGATGAAAACGTTTCAAATGAGAAGCCAACTATAAAAGGATCAGCTTATGGTGTATATAAAGAAAATGGTCAATTTAATTTTTACGATGGAATAATATATGGTAATCCAAGTGCACTATATGGTGGTGTAGACAATGTCCCACAAAACTATCATGTAGAATATACAGGGGATGGTGAAACAACAGCCACATTGGAAATTACCTCAGAAACAGATAGAATAGTATCTATAGGAAATATGTACTTTAAAACATTACAATCAGCAATCAGATATGCTAATAGAAGTTCTGCAACAATAGTTGTGTATAGCGAATTAAATATAGCAGAGCAGATGACAATAGATCAAGAAGCGAAAATTACAATCAATTTAAATGGTCATAACATAACAGCTACAGATCTTACTGGTGCGCTTATAACAAATAACGGAGAGTTAACAATAATTGATGAACCGTTAGAGGAAGAAGATGGTGAACAATTAGAATCTAGAATAGAAAATTCTAATGGATATGCTATAGTAAATAATGGTATTCTAACATTGGGAGTAAAAAATGATGCAGTAAATGATAAGACACCTAATATAAATGGTGAACCAAATGCAATAGATAATAAAGGAACTGTAAAATGGTATGATGGAAAAATAGATGGTAAATCTACAAATGAAGAAAAAGAAATAACAAATGGTGCAAGTGTATTAGCCGAAAGGATAAAAGCAAATGCAGGAAATATTATATCTGAAATTCAAGAAACAGTACAAAAGGCAATTCAAAAGCCAAGAATTAAATTAGACAAGGAACGTCCAATTTGGACAAATGATTCAGTTACAGCAACTATATATACTACGGATAGGATATCACTAGATATAGTTAATATAATTGATAGTGAAAAAATAAGAGTAAAATCAATAGAGGTTCGAAAGGTATGGTCTATGCCAGACGATGAAGCTAAAAATTATAGAGCAACAATTCAATTAATGAAAATTGTTGATGGTAAAAAAGTTCCAGTAACAAATGAAGAAGGGGAAATAATTACAGTTAAAGTGATAGGGAATGCTGAGGAAACAATAGATGGGTTGCCTGTTAATGATCAAGATGGAGTGGAAATACAATATGCCTTAAAGGAAATTGCAGTTGAAAGAAGAACCTCAGAGGAAGAGAATGATTGGGAAGAAATTCCATTAAAACAATTTATTGTGGAGTATCCACAGGAGTAGGGGTAAAAGCCTACGGAAATAAAGAAAATTTAAAATATGAATAAGCATCTTTTTTACAAGAAAGATGCTTATTCGCGTTTAGTCACAAATTCTTAATGAAAATGTAATAAAAGCTAATCCTTTGTAAATCCGTAATAATATTGAATAAATGTAAAAAAATCTCATATTGAAAATAAAATAAATATATTGTAGCATGAAATTATAGAAACAAAAAAGGAGAGGAAAGCTATGAGAGAAAAAGAATTTTTAAAAACTAAACTAAAAACGCTTTGTGCGATATTAATTTTGTTTACTATGCTTTACAGTTCAGTAGGAAATTTAGTAACAGTATTAATTCGTTCAAGCAAGCTAAATGAAATTTCTTTAGGTAATGCAGGGCCAGCACAAGAAGCTGACTTTTATAGTGGATCACTAACAGATTCATGGGGATTTAGTGCAAAAAATGAGGAGTTTGATCCTGATTCATTAAATTTAACACCTGATAAAATTATTGCAGAAGCGGCAACTAATTTGGGTTCACCATATGTATTTGGCAATAAAGGTTACTGGGATGCATGGGATGTTAGATGGCCTGCTGGAAGCGGTTCTAGTGCTAGTACAAACGAAAATTCTATATGGGAAAGAACTGGGGATAAAAATATATCTAAAGCAAAAGGACTTGATTGTTCAGGTTTAGCATATAAGACTTTTAGACGTTTAGGCGTACAATTGACAAATTTTTGTGATGGTAGAGGGTTCCAATTTGCTTCAGGATATCGTAGAATAGGACCTATCCCATTAAATACAGATAGTTGGGTAAATGCTTCATTAGATAGTAATGGTGTAATTAGTGTTAAACCATATCATGTTACTTGGGCAAATGGGGATGATATTGCTCAAATAACACCATATGTAGTTTCAAAAAAATGGATAGAAGTAACTAATAATGGAGATAAGTATAAAGGGTATCGCGACACTGTGGAAAGTTATGAGAAATTTATATCTGATTACAATGTTGCACCAGGTTCTATTGTTATAACTATTAATCCAAATAAATTTAAAGGAGTTAAAGGTGCTCAACACCATGCTTGGATTTATATAGGAAATTTTGAAAGTAAAGATGAAGTTGTAAATTATTTTAAAGATTTGGGTATTACTGTTAATGATAGTAATATTAAATATGAACAAGAGGGCGGAAAAGCATGGAGTATTGAATCAGCAGGTGGTGTAGGTGTTAGAATAACAAACGCAGATCCAGGTGGAGCTCAAACTTTTGAAAAAGGAAAAGAAGGAAAACGTGGTAATGGTTACATAGCATTTACATTGGTTAATGACAAAGAAGGTTCTTACAATATGAATATAGTAAAAAAATCAATAGCTGATAAGGGTAATCCAAGTGATAATACTACAGCCTTAAGTGGAGCAGAATATGCTATTTCATTAAATGGTGGAGAAGCAAAAAATGTTACAACAAATGGAAAGACTTTTGTTCAAAATGTTGAGATAACCGAGGATAATGTTAGTAAAAAAGATGTATATACAATAACAGAAACAAAGGCTCCAACAGGATATAATATTTCTGATGAGCTAAAAAATATTCAAATAGAGGTTTCTAAAAAGTTAGAGGGAAGTAAATATATAATTGATAATGTTAAAGTTGGAGACCAAACTATTAATAAGAATGAAAGTAAAGATATAGATGTTAACGGTGTAACATTAGGAATTACAGTATCAGCAGATGCTACAGAATTCACTGTCACAGTATATAATGATCAAGATAACTATTACAACTTAAAGATATTCAAACAATCAGAAGAAGATTCAGATTGGTTAATTTCAAACAGTATAGAAGGTGCAGAATTCTCTGTAAAACAATTTGTTAATGAGAACGGTTCATACACTTTAAATGATGAAGTTACAGTTAAATCAGAAGACTCAAATTTAGCTTTTGTTAAATTCGAGAAAAAAGATAACAAATATAACGTATATAGTGATGAGGGAGATTGGAAAGGTATATTACTTGGTGATGAAACTACAAAAGAGAATTTTTATAGATTTGTAATTACAGAAACAAAATCACCAGATGAAAATAATTACAATTTACCAGATTGGATAGCTGAAGGAAAGAGTTTAGTTATAGATGTTACACCAGAAAGCAAAGATGGTAAATACAAAATTAAAAATATAGATATATATGTCGCAAAAGTTGACGACAAAGCTAATTTGACGGATCAAACTGAAATTAAAAAGGATGCAGAAGAAGGCTATGCTACAAGTGATGAAGAAAGTGAAAAAACAAAAGAATACAAAGACTTATATGTACAATTTGGTAGTCATTTAGACATAAACATAGGATTCAAAGATCCTTTAATAGAAGGAAGTTATAACCTTGAGTTTGCTAAAGTAGAAAGAGATAACAACCCTATATATAATAGTACAAAATATGTATCAGGTGCACAATACGAAGTAATAAGAGCATTAGATATAGACGAAAACCTTGCTCATTACATAGACTTTATTAATTTACCAGATGCACCAGTAGAAGATGATGATATTACTGTAACTACTAAAAATCAATTATCAGATCTTTTTGAAAATATTGAAGTTAACTCAATTGATAGATGTGATGCTTATCTTATAAAAGAAATAGATAATGCTGATAATTATAACATCGACAGAAATTATTATAAATTAATAGTATTGAAAAAAGAAGCAAAAGATGAAAACGGTAAAAAATCACTTGCCATAGATAGAGTAGAATTATATAAAATGGATCCTACATATGCTGATCGAAATTGGGAGCAAATAACAGACACTGAAAATTCAACAGATGCTACAGTTAAGCTAGAAGGAAATAAGATTTCATTTATAGCTTCAAACACAAGAAAAAGATATGATTTAGCTTTAACAAAGTCAATAGTTTATTCTAGTAACGAAATAGTAGAAAAATATGATCTTAATTTAGATGGATTTCTTGATACTTCAGATGCTTCTCTTGCAATGACTATACATGGAAATAGTGCTGATGAAGAAGCTACCCCATTTGATGGAGAGAAAGAAGAAAAGGATAAAGACAGCCAATATATTACCGAAACAGATGATGAATTAAAAGAAATCAGTGATGATATAGAATATGTTAAACTTGTAGTAGCTAGATTTAGAAGGTTTAACTCAGACTATAAATATGTTAGTGCAGAACAAATATTTAAAAAATGGATGCAATTAGATGAAGACAATGATGGAAAAGTATCATATGATGAAGGTGGATCTAGATTATTAAAAGGAATAGCAGGTTTAGGATCTGGTTCAGATTTTGCGAGAATAAATGGAATTACAACACTTGAATTAAATTCAGATAATCAAGGTAAAAAAATCACAACTGCTACATATGATTTGAATAAAACAGTATATGGAATAAAGAAAGATGATATTGTTACTTACAAAATAACTGTATATAATGAAGGAGATTATGATTCTAAAGACATACAAATAGCTGATTACATTCCAGAGGGAATGGTTATATGTGATGCTAAAGGCAAAAAAGTGGAAGATGGAACATATACGTGTAGTCATAATGGTGTTGATTATGAATGGACAGTTTCAGACAATGGTAAAAAGGCAACATATAAAGTTCCAGAAAATATCATATTGAAAAAATTTGAAGATATTTCAGTGGAACTAGATGAATCACTAAATAGTGTAAGTACTTATATTACATGTTGCATAGATTATAAGTCTATAGACGATAAAGGTACAAAAGAATTTGACGACAGCAAAATATCAGAATATGTAGAAAACAAAAAAATATTTTATAATGTTGCTGAAATAATTGATTCTACAGCGATAGATGATGATAAAAAAGAAGTATATGCATGTAAAGATGATCTAACAAGGGGAACAACTAATACAGAAGAAGCACAGCAAAATAAAGATGGAAATGGATATGAAAAAATCCATGATAGAGACTCTGAAGAAGATACAATTCCAGCAGATACATCAAAAACTGATGCACAAGGAATTATAGACACTTATGCAAAAAAATTTGAAGATATATTTAAAAACACTAGCACATTCAAATGCATAAAAAGCAAATATGAATACCAAGATGATGATGACTTTGAAAGAGTCGCAATAATAGAAGAAGCACAATTAGACTTATCATTAAGAAAAAGTATAACAAGAGTTGGTTCTGATGAAAATAGTTTAGAGCCAGTAAAATATGGTAATGATAACAGCCAAGACAGATTACCTATAATTAATGAACATAGTGTAGAAGCATGTACTAATGCTGGAACTGGTGAATACTATCATACAAAAGATGCTGTAAATATTAAAAAAGGAGATTATATTGAGTACACAATAAGAGTATATAATGAAGGATATAGTGTAAGACAAGGGGACAGTGCCGGATATGCTGGAGAAATAACAGACTATTTACCAGAAGAACTTGAATTCGTGGGAATAGTAGATGAAGACGGTACTACAATAAAAAAAGAAAGGGACGGATTTACTACAACTTCAAATGCTCTAGGTAGTTGGAAGGCAGAGTACAAAGAAGATGGTAATAAGGTAGTAATAACAGCACAAGATGCTAAAGCAATCGAACCAAAAGCAAATCTAAATAGATTAGTTATGACTAACCAAGACGAATTTATTACTTATTACAATATCGGTGAAAAAGAATTTAATAGTTTCTTATATGAATATCAAGAAGTAAGAATTATATGTAAAGTAAAAGACGAAGCTCCAACTAATACTCCATTTACTAATGTTGCAGAAATAACACAATATAAGAAAGTTAATGGAGAAGAAGAAAGTATTACTCCAACTGATAGAGATTCATCTTCAAATTCTATAAAAAATGCAGATAATGAAAATCCAAGCATTAATTTAGACACATATTATAAAGAAAGAGTAATAGATGGAACACCACGTGCTAAAGAAGATGCAGGTCCATACTATGATGGAAATGAAGATGATGACGATTTTGAAACTGTTATAATAAAGAGTGGAAAATACAGTTTAAAAATCAAAAAAGAAAATGACAAAGGAGAAGCATTATTAACACCACAAACAGGATTCACATTAGGTGCTAAAGAGGATGAAAAACTTACAAGTGAAACAGATGGTACAGTACTATTAATAGAAGACAAATTAATAGATGCAACTAAAGCAGAAGAAGGAAAATCAGATGATTATACAATTTCTGAATCAACAACACCAGAAGGTTATAATGGACTATTAAAACCAATAAAAGTATCAGTTTATTCACAAGTTGAAGAAACTGCGTTAAATGTAAAAAATATAGTAGTTTATGTAAACGAAGGCGAATCAGTCACAGTTGAAAAAGGTAAAACAGCAGAGCTTAAAGGCGTAGAATTAACAGATGGAACAACTATAACACTAAAAATTGAATTAGCTACTGATAATATGATTACAATAACAGTACCAAACTCACCAGAAAAATTATTTGATTTAAGCTTACGTAAATTCATTTCAGAGGTTAGAGATGGAGAAAATGTCACAAAATATGATAGAGAGCCAACAGTAGATTTATCTTCTTTAACAGATGATGAAGACTCAACAACAACAGCAATATATAATCACTCAAAACAACCAGTAAAAGCAGTACGTGGAAATACAGTTGTATACACATTAAGAGTATTTAATGAAGGTCAAAGAGATGGTTATGCAACAGAAATTACAGATTATTTACCTGCATCATTAGAATTTGTAACAGATAGTGAAATAAATAAAAAATATGGTTGGGAAGTAATATCAGATGATGGAAGACAAGTAAAAACATCATACTTAAAAGATAAATTAATTGAGAAATTCAATGGAGAATCTTTAGATTATGAAGATATACAAATTGAATGTAGAATATCAAGAAGTGCACAATCAAAGGTATATTTAACAAACATAGCAGAAATTACAGATGATGCAGATGAAAATGGAGATGATGTGGAAGACATAGATAGTACTCCAGATAATAGAGATATACCAAGTGATGAAGACTTACCGGGTCATAGAAATGAAGATTTAGATGATCCATATGTACCGGGAATCGAAGATGATGATGACTTTGAAAAGGTATATATTGAATTAAAAGGTGAATATAACTTCACAGTAACTAAAAAAGATGCTGAAACAAATGAAGTAATAGAAGATGAAAAAACAACTTTTGATATAGATGTATATTCAAAATTAACAGAAACAACAGATGAAAAAGGTACAAAAGTAACCCTTGAGGATAGTAATAAAGTTGCACTTAAGGATAGTGAAGAAAAAACATTAAATACAAAAGGAATTACAGCATCTACAAATGGTATTGCTTCTATAAATGGAATTACAATATCAGAGGCAGATAAAGTACTTTCTCCATACTACTTCATAATAGAAGAAGTGCAAGCACCAGACAGATATACAGGAATTGATTATAGAGTAGTAGTACCAGTAGTTTTTGAAGAAACAGATACAGAATATGTAGCAAAACATGATATTACACAAGCATTTGCATTAGTAAAAGATGAAAATGGAAATGAATATAAAAAGACATTACAAGATATGGCTACAAGTGAAAATGATTGTGTAAGCACAGAACAAACAGATGTAGCAATAAATGTAAATGTACCAAACAAAAGAAAAGATTTCGACTTATCATTACGTAAGTTTATAACAAAAGTAAATGATAAAGAACCAGAAATATCAAGAGAACCACAAGTAGATGCATCAAAATTAGCAAGTGGTGAATCTACAACAGCTGTATATGAACATACAAAAGAGCCTTTATTAGTAAACCCACAAGATATTGTTGAATATACATTAAGAATTTACAATGAAGGTGAGTTAGCTGGATATGCAAGTTTAATTATGGATGATATTCCAGATGGTGTTGTAATGTTGGAACCGGGAAATGGTGAAAATAACACATCAAAATTAAATGCAGAATACAGATGGAAAATGTACAAATTAGTTGCAGATGGTGAAGAAGTAGACACAAGTGCTACAATAGAATATGATGGAAAAACTTATGTAGAAACATTAAATCCAAATGAGGCAGTAATAATAGTAACAGATTATCTATCAAAAGAAAATGGAGAAACTATGATGACAGAAGAAGATAGCGAAAATCCAAACTTGTTACAACCTTTCAATCCAGAAGTTGGAGAATTTACAGAGGAAAATTACAGAGATATTAAAGTACAATTTAAAGTTAAACCGGCAAATGAAGAAGGAAAAATAATAACAAATTATGCTCAAATAACAGATGATTCAGATGGTAAAGGAAATCCTGTACCAGATAGAGATTCAACAACAAATGAATGGATTGATGGAGATGATGATCAAGATATAGAAAGAATAAAAGTAAGATATTTTGATTTAGCATTATACAAATGGGTAACACAAGCAATAGT
>CANQKT010000054.1 GCA_947624525.1 uncultured Clostridia bacterium
TTAAGACCAATGGTTCAATTAGATGGTGGTAGATTTGCAACATCAGATTTAAATGACTTATATAGAAGAGTTATAAACAGAAATAACAGATTAAAAAGACTACTAGAATTAGGCGCTCCAGAGATAATTGTAAGAAATGAAAAACGTATGTTACAAGAATCTGTAGATGCTTTAATAGATAATGGAAGACGTGGAAGACCTGTTACAGGTGCTGGAAACAGAGCATTAAAATCTTTATCAGACATGTTAAAAGGAAAACAAGGTAGATTCCGTCAAAACTTATTAGGAAAACGTGTTGATTACTCTGGACGTTCAGTTATCGTCGTTGGTCCTGAACTTAAGATATATCAATGTGGACTTCCAAAAGAAATGGCAATAGAGTTATTTAAACCATTTGTTATGAGAGAATTAGTTGGAAGAGGAATTGCACATAATATTAAAAATGCAAAAAGAATGGTTGAAAAATTAAAACCAGAAGTGTGGGATATGTTAGAATATGTAATTAAAGATCACCCTGTAATGTTAAACCGTGCACCAACACTACATAGACTAGGTATTCAAGCTTTCGAGCCAGTTTTAGTTGAGGGTAGAGCTATAAAACTTCACCCATTAGTTTGTACAGCTTTCAATGCTGACTTCGATGGTGACCAAATGGCTATTCACGTTCCATTATCACCAGAGGCACAAGCTGAGGCAAGATATTTAATGCTTTCAGTAAACAACTTATTAAAACCACAAGATGGTAAACCAGTTACAGTTCCAACACAGGATATGATTTTAGGAAGTTATTATCTAACAATGGAAGTAGATGGAGAGCAAGGTGAAGGAAATTATTTTGCATCACCTGAAGAGGCAATTATAGCTTATGAAAATAAAGATTTAGGAATGCATGCTAAAATAAAAGTTAAAATATTTAAGAATATTGATGGTGTAGAAAAAAATGGAACTGTAGAAACTACAGTTGGTAGATTAATATACAATCAAGGAATTCCACAGGATTTAGGTTTCGTAGATAGAAGCAATTCAGAAAATCTATTTGAACCAGAAATTAACTTTACAGTAACTAAGAAAAATTTAGGAAAAATAATTGCTAAATCAATTAATAAACATGGTTTAAGTGATACAGCTGTATTACTAGATTATATCAAATCAACAGGCTATAAATATTCAACAATTGGTGCTATCACAGTATCAGTTAGTGATGTTAAGGTACCAGAGGCTAAGAAAACAATTCTTGAAGAAGCTAACAAACAAATTGATACAATCAGAAAACAATATAAGCGTGGTTTGATAACAAATGATGAAAGATACAATGCTGTTATTAAAGTTTGGAGTAAAGCTACTGATGATGTTAAAGATGCAATGAAAGATAATTTTGAAAAATTAAACCCAGTATTCATGATGTCTGAATCTGGAGCAAGACGGAAACTTGGATCAATTAAAGCAAATTGCTGGTATGCGTGGTCTTATGGCAAGTACAACAGGTAAAGCAGTAGAAGTGCCAATCACATCATGCTTTAGGGAAGGTTTAAGTGCTATAGAATACTTCATTGCTGCCCATGGTGCTCGTAAAGGACTTTCAGATACAGCTTTAAGAACAGCCGATTCTGGATATTTAACAAGAAGGTTAGTTGATGTTGCACAAGATATTATTGTAAGAGAAGAAGATTGTGGAACAACTGATGGAATCGAAGTTTCTGATATTAAAGATGGAAATCAAGTAGTTGAAAAATTAGAAGAAAGATTAATTGGTAGATACCCACTTGAAGATATAGTAAACCCAGAAACAAATGAATTAATAGCAGATACTAATACTATGATTACAGATGATATTGCAGATAAGATAATTACAGCAGGAATAACAAAAGTAAAGGTTCGTTCTGTAATAGGTTGTAGAACAAAACATGGTGTATGTAGCAAATGTTATGGTATGGGTCTTGCAACAAGAGAACAATCTAAGATAGGTGAATCTATAGGTGTTATAGCTGCTCAATCAATTGGTGAGCCTGGTACACAGTTAACAATGAGAACTATCCACTCTGGTGGTGTTGCCGGTGTTGCTGATATTACACAGGGTCTTCCAAGGGTTGAAGAGTTATTTGAGGCTAGAAAACCAAAGGGATTAGCTGTAATTACTGAAATTCCTGGTACAATTAAAATTACAGACGATAGCAAAAATAGAAAAGAAGTAGTTGTAAGAAATGATAAAGAAGCTAAAACATATGTAATACCTTTCGGATCTAAATTAAAAGTTAGAGAGGGAGATGCTGTTGAAGCCGGAGATGCATTAACAGAAGGTTCAATTAACCCTAATGAGATATTAGCAATTAAAGGACCAGATGGGGTTTTCCAATATTTAGTACAAGAAGTTCAAAAGGTTTATAGAAATCAGGGTGTTGATATAAATGACAAACATATTGAGGTTATAGCAAGACAAATGCTTAAGAAAGTAAGAGTAGAAGACAATGGAGATACATCAATGTTTGCTGGTTCTTTAGTAGATATGTACGAATTTGAGGATGAAAATCAAAAGGCAATTGATGAAGGTAAAAGACCTGCAAAAGGTAAACGTATTTTACTTGGAATTACAAAAGCATCACTTGCAACAGAAAGTTTCTTATCTGCTGCATCTTTCCAAGAGACAACAAGAGTTCTTACAGAAGCTGCTATTAAAGGGAAAGTTGATGAGTTAATTGGATTAAAAGAAAATGTAATTATTGGTAAATTAATTCCTGCTGGTACTGGTATGGCACAATATCAAGCTACTAAGATTAAGACTAAATTAGATGAGGATTTTGATGATGTTGAGACTGAGTCAGAAGGTTCAGCTAATGATGGTGTTGATGTTGGGTTAGATGAAAATGCTAAGAATGTGGATGATACTACGGATTATGAGGAATAAAAGAAGTCAGATTAAAAGATTTAATCAATTAACCGTGAATTCTATTTAGGAAATAATTATATAATATCTAAATAAAAAATTTGGAAATTATATTTGAAGTAGAAGATGTGAAATAATATGTCAAACTAAAATTAGCGTATATATAAGAAATGAATTTTATTTTATAATAGAGGATGTATGCCAAGTATATAATTGGTATACATCCTTTATTATAATAATTTTAATCATATTTATCTAAAATTAATTTAACTTTTTTTATATTTGCAATTAACGTATTTCCTCCTTATTGTAACATTATCATAAAAGTATTTCAGCATAATGATAAAAATTTCCTTAAAGAAAAAACAGAAGAGATTGTGCATTGAAAAAGAAAAAAGTGTGCAAAAAGGTATATCCGTAGAAAAAATCTATGATTTTATAAAAAATATTATAAAAAAAATATAGAAATGTAAAATACAGTGAAAAAGATGTAAATCCGTAGAAGATAAGCTTGATGGGAGTAATGGAGTATAATTGACTTTATATATTTTATTATTAAAATAAAATATATAGGGAGTTAAAGTTCGGAATAGTGGTTAGAATTTCTAAAGAGAACGAAGGATAAAGAGGTGAAAAGAAAATGAAAAGTAATAGGAAAAACATTATAAGGACTGAAAATGTTGATACTATTAAAAACATTGTTCATCAAAAGAATATAAAGCATATATTAGCTGTAATTATATTATTACTAACAGCTATAGTAATTCTATGCTTTACAAAGTCAAACACTATTCAAAAGAATGAACTACAATATAATGTTGAGCAATTAGAAAATTTAACTTTCAAGAATATTGATTTAAATTCAGATATACAAGAATATGCAAAACTTATGAGAACAGCTTTATTTGGTAATGATAGTGTTAGTGGAGATACTGATATTGGAGAATCTGAAGATAGTACACAAGGCTCTATAGATAGTCAAGAAAGCAAAGATGGTTCAGATAATGAAGACGGACAAACAGAGGAAAATACTGGAAATGATGAACATACAGAAGAAGATAATCAAAGTAAAAATAGATATAATGTTCAAATAGAATTAAATATAGTAGATCAAAATGATAACGAAATTGTGGGGAATAATAAACTAAAAATTACGGATGTTACACAAGAAGATGAAGACAAATTGGAGATAAATACATTTGATATAACTACAGGAGAATCAATAGAAAATCAAGAAGATGGAAGCTTTGTTGTACAGAATCAAGGTGTTATTGTTGATTTAAAAAATTTAAAGAAAGAGAAAGAATATGTAATTTCAATAGATAATCTAGAAGTATCAGATGAATATAACTTATTAATAAGTAATTTAAAATTACAAGTATTAATAGACAAAGATGAAAATATAGTGGCAAAAGTTATAGAGGCTACAGATGAATCAGGAGAAAATGTATTGGATCAATTGTTTGCAAGATTGCATGATGCTGATGCTGAAGGAACATTAACAATACAACCAGAAAATCAAAATCCAGATATAAAAATAAAATATAAAAAAGAAAATGAACAGGATTGGCATGAGTATACAGATAAGGTGCAAATAGATGAAAATACAGAAATAAGTGCAATGGCAAGTAAAGATGGGAAAGAAAGTGAAATAACAATAAAAGTTATAGATAATATTGATAATGAAGTGCCTGATTTAATTAATTTTAAGGAGAAAAATGGAGAAACAGAAAGAGAAGTAGTGGTAACAGCAACATTAAAAGATAATAAATCTGGAATTGTTAAATATGGAATTAGTAAAAGTGAAGAAATTGAACCAGAGACAATTATAAAAGCTGATGAAGATTTAACAGATGAGGATATTGAAGAACATAGAAATGCAAGTCCAAAGTTAAGTGTAGATGTTGAAATACATGATATATACGAAAATGGAGAATTTTTTATATGGATTTGGGATACTGCTGGAAATTGTGCGAAAAAAGAAGTGACAATTACAAAAGTAAAAGTAGAACCAGTGGCTGAAATTGTTGAAACATCAGATAAAAATTATTCGAATTTAGAAGGGGAACAATATCCTACTTTACGTGAAGCACTAGAGGCAAGTCCAGAAGGTGCAAATACAACAATTAAATTATTAGCAGATATATATAACGAAAGTAACGAAATTACTAGTAAAAACATAACTATAAACCTAAGTGGATTTACATTAAATAGTAAAAGTAATAGAAATCCAACATTAATTGTAAACAAAGGACATGAATTGACAATAATAAATAAGCAAGAAGACGGAAAAACACAGTCAAAAGGACTATTATCAAGTGAATATAAACATGCAATTGAGGTAAAAGATGGTGCAAAATTAACATTACGGAGAGCTTGACAATAAAGTATCAGTAACACAACCAGCTATACAGGCCAAGAATACAGGTATAATAATTTCAGATAAGGGAACTTTTAATTTTTATGATGGAAAAATTACAGCAATAGGTACAAATGGAAATAAAGCATATGCTCTTCAAGGAACTGTATCAGAAACCCCAACAGCATATAAAACATCAATAACAGATGGTGCAGATGTAGATGGAGAAAAAACAAAAATAGCTACATTGGCTATAATTGCAGGAGTTGAAGCAAAAATAGGAAGAACCACATATCCAAGGTTGGAGGATGCAATAGATGCAGCAGGAAAGACCGTGGGTGCAGATGGAACACAAGTAGAAATTGTATTGGTTCCAGAAGTAGTAACAAAATCAGAAAAAGTTCTAATAAGTGAAGATAAAAATATCAAATTAGATTTAAATGGAAGAACATTAAATACGACAGGATCAGACTATGTTATAGAAAATTACGGAAAACTTGAGATAGTAGATACAAGTGATGAGGAAAGTGGGAAAATAACTAGTACAACTAATTATACTATAAACAATTGCAGTACAACAGATGAAGAAAAAATGTATACAGGTAGTCCAGAAAATATAAATTTAAACGGAATAGAACACGATTCAGAAGATCAGTACTTTTTTAAATATGAAGATGGAAAATTAATTAATAATAATAAAAAGAGCACGGAAAATGAAGCATTAAATACAGTAGCAGCTGGATACATAAAATTAGATATGACAGATTATAAAGGAAAATATACATTATCTGTAGATGCCGAAATATCAACATACACATATTATGGTGGACGTGGTTATGTAAGTATATCAAATAAACCAGACAATAGTTCAAGAGTAGAAGATACAACTTATGGACAATTTATGAGATTGGAAAATGAAGAGAAAAAAACAGGAACAATGGACATAGCAGGTGGACAGGTATATTATTTGAATTTTAGATATGAAAAAGGCTCAAGAGTTATTGATACAAGAACTGATGAATTTAAAATAAATAGTATAACAATTAGAAAGAAACAAGAAGGAGAATTGACTATAACAAGTGGAGAAATAGCCATAGACATAGCAGGAGATTTACAACACTATCATTCAGCAATACGTAATGAAGGAATGTTAAATGTAAATGGCGGAAAAATATCAAGTAGTAGTATTTATACATCAGGAGTTATGAGTAGGGAAGGTTCAACATCAAATATAAATGGAGGAGTTTTCAATTTAACAGGAAACGAAGATATAGCAATTTGGGGCTATGCAAGAGGAAGTTTGACTAAAGTAACTAATGGAGAAATACATGCGTATCACGGAGTATACACTAGAGAATGTACTTCAAATGTTGAAATTACAGGAGGTACATTTGGGGAAGATTGTTATTATCAAATACATAATTATGGTAGTTATTCATCTATAAAAATGGATGGGGTAAATTTAAGTAGATCGAGTTCTGGTTATAACATTTATCTAAATGTAGCTTATTGTGATATATTAATAAATGATTGCGATATAAAAAACTCATGGAATTATATTATAAGTTATTATAATTACAATAATAATAGTAATATAGAAATAAAAAATTCACGTATAACTGCAAATCGTGGAATAAACATGGCCGCCAATTCTAATTTAATCATGGATAACTGTATTGTAGAAACAACTAATTTGTTTCTCGATAGTTATGGAACAAGTAATTTTCAGATAAAAGGATCTACAATTAATGTAACAGGAAATGATAGATTAATATACTGTCGTTCGAATGATAATTTAACAATAATAGACTCTAAACTAAATAATGAACTCTCTTATAATAAATTTGAAGGAATAAATATCAGTTATGGTGGAACTATAAATATAAAAGGCACAAGTGAAATAAAGTCAGCAGGTGCACCTTTATATTCTAATGGAACATCAAATGTAGATGTAAATATAGAGTCTGGAACTCTAGAATCTACTTATTGGCAGGCTATAGAAATGGCAAGTGCTATAGGAACTATAACTTTAGGAAAAAAAGGAGATGAAGTTAAAACCGATACACCGGTTTTAAAATCAGCAGTTTCAGAATGGGATGTTCATTCAAACAGAATGAATTTAAGATTTTATGATGGAAGATTAGTAGGAGGCAAAGATAAATTAGTAGGTACAGCAATTAGTGATATAGAAGATGGATATGAATTAGTAGATATAGAAGATGAAGATAGTGGAGTTGATCAAGGTGTTGGAAGTAGTGAAACTGCGATAGAAAAGGAAGTTATAGCATTAGGAAAAGTTAAAGGAGTAGCTAAAGTATTAGAAAACAATACAGATAATGGAACGGAATATGATACACTACAATCAGCAGTAGAAAGCTGTGAATCTACAGAAGGAAAAACATTTACAATAAAATTATTGAAAGATATTAAACAAGCTAGACAAGTAAAAATTGAAGAAGGGCAAAATATAAAAATAGATTTAAATGGACATAAAATATATTTAATGGCTAATGACACAATATATAATGAAGGCACATTGGAAATTATAGATAGTATAGAAAATCAAAATGAAGAAGACTTTAATATAATTGTACCTGTAGGAAATAGTGTTATACATAATGTAGTTGTAAAAGATGGTGAAGAACAAATTATTAGTACAGGAAATTTAAAATTAAGTAATGGAGTAAGGATTAATAGTAATATTATAGGAATAAGTAATGAATATAAATGTTTAATAAAAAATGAAGGAGAGTTAGAAACTAAGAATATTAAAATTTCATCATCAGGTGATTATATAAATGTTGTAAACAATGAAGGAAACGCACAAATTGATGATTCAACAATGTTATCATCAGGAACTTATATGAATATGATAAGAAATAGTAAAACACTACATCTACAAGGTGGAAATATGACAGGAACGAGAACGAATATGAATGCAATATATAACAATGTTTCTGCAGAAGCAGAAATTAAAGGAACCAATATAGTAGTAGTAGGTTCTTGGTCATATACGATACAAAACAAGGGATTAGTAAAAGTTGAAGAAGATTCAAGTTTACAATCAAGTCATCGTACTATACATTGCGATGAAGGAGAAGTACAAATAAATGGAGGAACAATAACAAGCACTGGTGATACAGCAATACATAATGATCAACAAGGTACGATAAATATAAATGGAGGAACAATAAGCGGAGTTTATGCTGGCGTATCTAATTGGGGTGGCGGAACAGTTAATATAAAAAATGCAACAATGAACTGCACTCGCTGGATAGTATATAATCGTAATAATAATAGATCAGGAATTGTAAATATTGAGAGCGGAACTTTTACAACTCAAAATGTAGCACTATGTAATGAAGCAAATGAAATAATGAATATAAAAGGAGGAACTTTTACAAGTACAAATTCTAATGCAATAGAAAACCGTGGAACATTAACTTTAGGGGAAAAAATAGTAGAGGGCAATCTTGAAAATGAACAACCTAGTGATGAGAATCCTAGTATTACAGGTGCGAACATTGGTGTAGTAAATAATGGAGTATTTAATTTTTATGATGGAGTCATAACTGGAACTGCTGGAAAATCAATAGATGGTATAGTAACAGAAAAAGAAACTGGATATCAAGTTGAAAAAACAGAAAATGAAAATCAGACTGAAACTGCTACATTGAAAAAAGTGTATATTATAAAATTACACGAAGATGGTTCAGATATAGATAAGGAATTTACAACTTTAAAAGAACTACAAGATAAATTAAATGAATTGGAAAATTCAAATGATGGTAAAAAATATACCATAACGATATTAAAAGAATTTTTTATGAGTGCAACAGAAACATTAAAAATTCCACAAGGGCTAGAAGTAACTCTTGATTTAAATGGAATATCTATTTTATGTGCTAGTAATATAACAATTGAAAATAAAGGAAAATTAACAATTAAGGATTCAAGCCCTGAGTCTTCAGGAAAGCTACAGAATACGTCAAGTGCAACGAGTGATAATAGCGGAAAAGTTATACACAATGTAGGAAATGCACAACTAAATATGCAGTCAGGCTCAATAATAACATCTGGTACATATGTATATGGAGTTGATAATTGTGATAATTCAACAGTTGAAATGAGTGGAGGAACAATATCAACAACAGGTGAGTATGGACATGGTATAACTAATGAAAATCAAGGAACGGTAAAAGTAAGTGATGGAACAATAAAAGCAACTGGGTATTATAGTGTTTGTGTATATGATATTAGTATTCATGAAGCAGATGAAGTATCTGCACAAATAACAGGAGGAACTATGTCTTCGACGTCTTATGTTGGTGAGGGAGTATACAAAACTAATACAGGTATTGCAACAATAGAAAATGTAAAGATTACTACAAGCAGTTGGCCATGTGTAATTAATAATGGCGAAGGTATCATAAAGATAAATTCAGGATCTGTTTTGAATTCTAACTCTACTGTTGTACAGAATAATAAAGGAGGAACTTTGGAAGTACATAATGCAGAAATAAAAAGTACATCAGGAACAGGAATTCATAATGATACAACTGGAACTGTAGAAATAGATGGCGCAACAATAACTAGTGGAAATGGAACAGGGGTGTATAATAATAATACTGGAATAGTAAATATAAAGAATGCTACGATTGAAGGAAGAGCAGGCATACATAATTATAATGGTGGAAAAATCAACATTTCAGGTGGAACTATAACTGCTAATATAGATACAGGAATATATAATTATAATTATAATCAACCCGGAACGATAAATATAGAAGGAGTAACAATTACTAGCAAAAAAGGATTCGGAATACATAATAGTGGATATCATTCTACAGGAACAATAAATATAAAGGGAGGAACAATAATACTTAGTGAAAATAATACAGCCATTCAGAATGATTATGGAGAGTTAAATATTGGAGAAAAAATAAATAGTGAAGAAACAACAGGTAGTGAACAGCCAAATGAAGAAACTCCGAGAATAGAAGGAAAAATATATGGAGTATATAGTGTATCAACATTCAATTATTATGATGGAATAATAACAGGGCCTATAGGTCAATCTGTAAATCATAATATAACAAATGTAGAAAAGGACTATCAAGTTGAAAAAACAATAGATGATGAAAATAGTAAAGAAACTGCAAAATTGAAAAAATCAGAAATTATGGAAATAAATGGGCACAAATATACAAAAGTAGAAGACATTCAAAATGCAATAGAACAACTTACTGATGGTGAGGAACACACAATAAAGGTTATAAACACAATGTATATGTTTTTAGATGATAATATAGAAATACCAGAAAACAAAAACATAATATTAGATTTAAATGGAAATGAAATAATAACAACTAGTACAAATGCAATATTAAATAATGGAACATTGAAAATAGTAGATAATAGTGAAACAGAAAAGAAAGGAAAAATTCTTGGAACTGCAGAAGTTATTATAAAAAACAAAGGAAATCTAATAATGGATGGAGGTTGTTGTAATACAATAAATTATACTTATAATATTTATTATCAAGAAAGAAAATTTGTAAAAGCTATAGAAAATGAAGGTAATTTAACATGGAAAAATGGTGACTTGGATGTATATGGAGGTAATAATTATGGTATTCATAATAAAGGAACTGGAACAATAAATTGGGAGAATGGAGTTATGAATTTAGAGGCACCAAGAGTTAACCTAAGTGGTATATATACAGATAGTAGTGGAAAAATTGATTGGAAAACTGGAACAATCAATATGAATTTTTCTGAATATAGTGTTTCAGAGTATGCTTTTCATGTTGTTGGAACTGGTGAATTAAATATTAATGATGTAGTATATAATAATGATAATCAATATTATTATTGTTCTAATTATTTTATATATACAAATAATCAAAATCAAGATAAAAATACAATTAATATTGATAATTTTAAAAGAGAAACTGTATCTACAAATGGCTATATGTATGGTATAGGTGGTTCTAATGCAAATGTAAATATAAAAAATGGTACATTTTCAGGATTTAATCAAAGGGATATAGATTTAAGTAATTCAGTAGTAAATATAACAGGAGGAACTTTTGAAAATTTAATAGCAATAAGGGGTAATGTAACTATAGAAGGAAATGAAACTAATATTAATAAAATTGTTAATTATCAAGATTTGTTAATAAAAGATGGACAAATAAAATACGTTGAAAGCAATGGAAATACTGCTAATACAACAATGGCAGGTGGAAATATACATGCTACTACTGGTAATGCAGTACTAGTAACTAGCAATGGAAAATTTACTCTAAAAGGCGGAACAGTAGAATCAGAAGGCGGAAATGCTGTACAAATAGATAGAGGAACATTCATAATGGGAGATAATACAAATTTAGTATCAACTGATGTGCCTCAAGTAAAAGGTAACACATATGGTGTATATGTTAACTCAGGAGAATTTGATTTTTATGATGGAACAATAACAGGAAATACAAAAGCTATTTATGGAGAAGTAAAGAACAAACCTGAAAATTATAAAGTTCAATATTCAGATACTGAGGAGACAGTGGCATTTTTGGATATTGATGCAGAAGTTGAAAAAGTAGTATCAGTAGATGGAGTTTACTTTAGTGATTTTGAATCTGCTTTAGATCATGCAATGAATAATAGAAAAGGAACTATTTTAGTACATAAAGAAATAGAACTACCAAAAGCAATGACTATAGAGGCTGATAAAGAGGTTACGATAAATCTAAATGGACATAGTTTAAAAGCTGAACTTGCTGATACAATATTTACTAATAATGGTACCCTAACAATAATTGATGAAATAGTGGATGATACTGAAGATGGTGATGCAGGTAGTGTAGATAGTAATTCAGGTAATGCAGATGACAATACAGACAATGGAGAAGAAGTGCAAAGAGTACCAGCTACAATAGAAAATACCCAAGGATATGTTGTAATTAACAATTATACATTAACTGTTGGAATAAAAGATAATGAATTAGTAAAAACAACACCAATTCTAAAAGGACAAACAAAAGCAATAGATAATAAAGGAACATTTAATTGGTATGATGGAATAATAGATAACAAAGAAATAACAGAGGAAAAAACAGAGTCAGCCATAATATCTGCTGTAGCAAGACAAATAAAAGCAGGTGCAGAAAATATGTTAGAAGAAGCGGGAAAGAAGATTCTACCACTAGTACAATCACCAAATATTAAAGTAGACAAAGAATTCCCAATATGGACTCAAGGACCAGTAACAGCAACAATATATACAACAGATAGAATAGTATTAGATATAATAAATGAAAGTATTCATTCAAAAATAAAAACAAAGTCAATACAAGTAAAAAAGGAATGGAATATGCCTGATGAAGAAACAAAAAATTATAAAGCAGTGATTCAATTGATGAAAATAGTAGATGGTGAAAAAGTACCAGTTCTAAATGACGAAGGAGAAGAAATTACAATAGAAATAATAGGCAATGATTCAAAGAGTATAGAGAATTTACCGAAATTTGAAGACGAGGCTGAAGATAAAGACGAAGGCACAGAAGAAGAAGAAAAAGAAATACAATATGCATTAGAAGAAATAGGTATACAAAGAAGAGTATCAGAAGATCCAGATGAATGGGAAGATGTACCAATGACAGGCTTTAATGTTACATATAAACAAATGAGCGACAAGATAACAAAAAAATCACCAACAAATTGAGGTTGGTGATTTTTAGTTAGTATAAAAAACATATTAAAATAAATAAAAAAATTGCAATGTTCGCTTGTTTTTAGTTAAATTATACTGTATAGTATATATTATAGGAAATGAGAATAAGCAGATGTTGAGTTTGCCACTCCACAATTAGAGTATAGCTCTAGGATTGGAGGTGGTGTTTATGATAGAATTCTTAGCGTACATATTATTGGCACTATATATTTCTATAGTAATAAACATAGCCTTACTTGTAACTATCGCAACGATATTAAACAATAAGGAATAAAAAACAACACATTCTGCTTTGACCCGTGGAATGTGTTGTTACAAAAAAATTGTGGCAACCACATTGTCTGTGGTTCTCATTTTCTATCTTTATTATACACAGTATTTTATTAAAAGTCAAATACAATTTCTAATCTTTCATACTTCCTCTATTGTAATAATTATACACCTTGACAAAACGGTAAAAAACAAGTAAAATCGTAGTAAATTGAAAGTAAATGAGGAGATAAAAATGTCAAATAGCAATAATAATTTTTTTGATAAAATAGTATCAAAAACCAAAATCTATTTGGTAATAATTGCAGTTTTGCTACTAGTAATATGTATTGTAATGCCAATCCTTGTTGTTCCAGCAATAATAATATATATTTTAATAATCATATACACATGTTGGACTAATCGAAAAAGAATGGCAGAAGTATCAGAGCATATAAAAGATTTAACTCTTAATATAGATAAAGTTTCTAAAAGAAATTTAATAAACTCACCTTTTCCACTAATAATAGTAGAAACTGATGGAAGCATAATTTGGAAGAGCACTAGATTTTTAAGCGAATTTAGAGATGTTGAGATAAACCCTATTCTAGAAGATATTATAAAAGACCTAAAACTAGAAATAGAAAATAATCCCAAATTGCGAAACAATCAAATTACACAAGAGGTTGAAATAGGAAATAAAAATTACAAAATAGTTGGAGAATATGTAAAATCTAAGTCAGCAGATAAGAAAAAAGAATATATGGCAACCTTATATTTTGTTGATGAAACAGAAATGTTAAATCTAAAAAATGATTATGAAGATTCACAAATATGCATAGGAATAGCCATGATAGATAATTACGAAGAAATCATACAACGTACATCTGGAGAGCAACAAATTCAGCTTTTCTCACAAATTGAAAAGAAAATATATGAATGGGCTAGTGAATTTAGAGGATTAGTTGTAAAAGCAGAAAGAGATACTTTCATATGGATTTGTGAAAGAAAATATCTAAGAAAACTTGAAGAAAATAAATTCAATATTTTGGATTCTATAAAAGAGATTGATTCCTCAACAAAAATCCAATCAACCTTAAGTATTGCAGTGTCAGTAGATGGAGATTCAAATTATGAAAAATACAAGTATGCCAAAAATGCAATTGACATAGCGTTAGGTAGAGGTGGAGATCAAGCTGTTATAAGAAAAAATGGAAAATATACTTTCTTTGGAGGAAGAACTCAAGAGTTAGAGAAACGTACTAAAGTAAAGGCAAGAAGTGTATCAAATGCACTTGAGGAACTAATGCTTGAATCAAACAATGTAATAATTATGGGACATACAAATAGTGATATAGATGCTTTGGGTTCTGCGTTAGGAATTTATAGATTGGCTAAAACTTTAGGCAAAGAAGCTCATGTTGCAAGTAGTTCAATAGGAATTGGATTAGAGAACTTTGCAGAGTATGCGAAACGTGAGTTAGAGTATCAAGAAGCCATTATTGGAAAAGAAGAAGCAATACAATTAACAAATTCAGGTACTTTGTTAGTTGTAGTAGATACACATAAAAAGAGTTATTCAGATATTCCTGAACTTGTGGATATGGCGGGAAAAATTGTTGTTATAGATCATCATAGAATGAGTACAGACTATATAGATAATGCTGTACTTACTTTCCAAGAGGTGTATGCATCATCTGCAGCTGAATTAGTAACGGAATTGATAGTATATTCAGACCAAAATATAAAATTGACAAATGTTGAAGCAGAAGGATTGTATGCAGGAATAATGATGGATACCAAAAACTTTACCTTTAAAACAGGTGTTAGAACGTTTGAAGCTGCAGCTTATTTACGTAGATGTGGTGTGGACATTATTAAAGTGAAAAAATGGTTCCAAAGTGATTTAAGTACTTATAATACAATTTCAGAAATAGTTAAAAAAGCAGAAATTGTAGCAGATTCAATTGCAATTTCAATATATGATAAAGTTGATAAAGATGCTAATATAATCTGTGCAAAAGCAGCAGATGAATTGCTTACAATAAGTGATATTACTGCATCATTTGTTATAGGAAACTATGGAGAAAAAATTTGTATTAGTGGTCGTTCACTAGGTGATATAAATGTTCAAGTTATACTCGAAAAACTTGGTGGTGGAGGTCATATTACTCTAGCTGGAGCACAAGTTGAAGGTATGGGAATTTATGAAGTGAAAAACGAACTAATAGAAAAAATTAAGGAGTATTTTTCAGAACAGCTATAGGGAATAAATATTAAGTAACAGAAAGGGAGGCTAATATGAAAGTAATTTTATTAGATAATATAAAAGGTGTAGGAAAAAAGGATGAAATAATAAATGCAAGTGATGGTTATGCAAGAAATTTTCTATTTCCTAAAAAATTAGCTGTAGAAGCAAATGCAGAGAATTTAGGAAAATTAAAAAATAAGCAAGCTTCTGCGCAACATAAGAAAGATGTTGAAAAAGAGAAGGCTGAGGAGATTGCAAAAAAATTTAAAGATATAATTGTTACTATTAAAGTGAAGGCAGGAGATAATGGTAGAATTTTTGGTGGTGTAACAGCTAAAGAAATTTCAGAAAGCCTAAAAGAGCAGTTCAATATTGAAATAGATAAGAAGAAAATTGTGTTAAATGAAACAATCAAAAATTTAGGTGTGTTCAATGTTCCTATTAAATTATTTGAAGGAATCACAGAAAATTTAAAGGTTAAAGTGGTTAGTTAGTTATTATAATTCACAACCTGATAGATTTGCAGTAAGCTGTCAAATTCAAAAGTTATGTAAAATAGAAAAATACTAAATACTTGATAGTTGAAAGGAAGTAGAAAAAAATGGATTTTAATAAAGTTCCACCACATGATTTAGAAGCTGAGCAAGCAGTTATTGGAAGTATGTTAACTGATAAAGAGGCTGTAATTTCAGCAATGGAAGTGCTTTCAGATAACGATTTCTATAGAGAAGATAACAAATTAATTTATTCTGCTATCATGAATTTATATAGAAGAGGAGAGCCAATTGATATTATTACATTAAAGTCAGAACTTTCATCTATGGGAAAGTTTGAGGCTGTTGGGGGATTAGAGTATTTGGCAGAGTTACCAGAAAAAGTTCCTACAACTGCTAATGTTGATAAATACATAAAAATTGTTGAAGAAAAGTCTTCATTAAGGAGTTTGATAAAAACTGCAAATGAATTAATAACTTTGGGTTATGATCCAACACAAGAAGTGGAAGAATTAATGGATAATGCCGAGAAAAAGATTTTTGGTGTTATGCAGAGCAGAACTCAAAAAAGTTATAGTTCTATGAAAGATATTTTGGTTGATACTTTTATAGAGTTAGAGGAGTTGTATAATAGGAAGGAACATGTTACAGGTGTTCCAAGTGGATTTACAGATTTGGACTATAAAACAGCCGGTTTTCATGGTTCAGAGCTAATTTTGGTTGCAGCAAGACCAGCTATGGGAAAATCAGCATTTGCACTAAATATAGCTACTAATGCAGCTGTAAGAGCGAAAATTCCAGTTGCAATATTTAGCTTGGAGATGTCTAAGGAGCAAATGGCTAACAGAATTTTATGTAGTGAAGCTTTGGTTGATAGTAATAAAGTGAGGACTGGTAAAGTAGAGGATGATGATTGGACTAAACTTGCAGAAGCCTCTGGAATATTATCTGAAGCAGATATTTTTATAGATGATACACCGGGTATTTCTATTATGGAGATTCGTGCAAAGTGTAGAAAGATGAAATTGGAAAAGAATATAGGTTTAGTTGTGATTGATTATTTACAGCTTGTTCAAGCTAGTAATAAAAGGGCAGGTAGTCGTGAACAGGAAATTGCTGAAATTAGTAGGTCTTTAAAGATTTTGGCTAAAGAGATTAATGTTCCGGTTATTGCATTATCTCAGTTGTCTCGTGCTCCTGAACAAAGACCTGATCATAGACCGATGTTGTCAGATCTTCGTGAGTCTGGGTCAATAGAGCAGGATGCTGATATTGTTATGTTTTTGTATAGGGATGATTATTATAATCAGGATTCTGATAAGAAAAATGTGGCTGAGGTTATTCTGGCAAAGCATAGGGCTGGATCTACTGGGACTGTGGAACTTGCATGGCTTGGAAATTATACTAAGTTTGCAAATTTAGATAATAGATATGGTGTATAACCACTCTACAAGTTATTTTGGAAAAGGAGAAATAGTTGGAAGATAAGGTATTACAAACTATAAAAAAGTATAATTTAATAAATAAGAATGATAAAATTGTAGTTGGAGTGTCTGGGGGACCGGATTCTGTAAGTTTATTGCATATTTTAAGTAATTTAAAAAGTAAATTGGATTTTGAAATTGTTGTGGCACATTTAAATCATATGATACGTGAGGAAGCGGATGAAGAGACTGAATATGTACGTGATTTTTGTGAGAAATTGAGGGTAGAGTGTTATATTAAAAGAGTTAATATTCTTGAAAAATCAAGTGTTGAAAAAACTGGTACAGAGGAGACTGGAAGAAAGGCAAGGTATGATTTTTTTGAAGAGGTGTTGGTGAAAACATCTGCTAATAAAATTGCAACTGCTCATAATGCCAATGATAATGCAGAAACTGTATTGATGAATATTATTAGAGGTGCAGGAACTTCAGGGCTTAAAGGGATAGAGCCTATGAGGGATGGAAAGTTTATTAGGCCTTTGATTGAATGTGAGAGAAGTCAAATAGAAGAATATTGTGATATGCATCATTTGAATCCAAAGATAGATAAGTCAAATTTTGAAAATGTTTATACAAGAAATAAAGTTAGGAATTTGTTGATTCCTCAGATAAAAAGTGAATTTAATTCTAACATAATAGAGTCATTGAATAAGTTGTCAATGTTGGCAAGACAGGAAAATGAATTTATTCATAATTATGTAGATGAAATATTAAATAGAGTATTAATAGAAAAAGAAGTTGGAAAATTGGAAGATACGAATCAGGTTAGGGATAATAAAAATGATATTACACAAAAAGTAAATGGTTCAGGACAACTTGTGTTGAATTTAAAAAAATTTAATGAACAAGATGAATTTGTAAAAGGAAGGATAATATTAGCAGCTATAAAAAAAGTTTTAGGACATACTCAGGGAATAGAAAAGATACATGTTGATGATATAGTAAGAATGTGTTCGAAAAACATAGGGAATAAGTACTTAACGCCTAATAAGTATATTAAAGTTATGGTAAAATCTGGTAAGATATATTTTAATAAAACTTCATGAGTTATTCATGATTTTTTATTACTTTTTTATTACATGCTAATGGATAGGTTTTGATTTCCGTAGATGTGTGAAAGAAATGTAGAATTTTGTCATGTGAAAGTTTTATGAACAGCTTGAATTTTGGGTAAAATTATGTTATAGTTTCTAATGTGTTTTGAAAATAAAGTAGAATAATAAATTCTATATAAGGAGGTAAAACATTGAAAAATACTATAAAAACTATAGTAGTTTGGTTTGTAATAGGCTTAATTTTTGTTGTGTTGATTTCATCAATATTAGAAAACAATGATAGAAGATTAGCATATTCAGACTTAATTGCAAAGGTTGAAGCAAATGAAGTAGAAAACATAGAAATAAGTTCATCAGGAGAATCTGCTATTGTAAAATTAAAAGAAAATGATACTTTAAAAGAAGTAAACATACCAAATATGGAAAGTTTTATGGACACTTTGAATGAGCCAATGAAAAATGGACAACTAACTGTAACAGAAAAATCTGAATCATGGTTTATGATTATAGTGAGTTTATTAACACCATTTGGACTTCTAATTATATTCTTTATTTTCTGGTTTATTTTAATGAATAAAAATCAGGGAGCAGGAAAGTCGGTTTCATTTGGAAAAAGTAAGGCTCGTTCATTAACAGAAGTTGATAAAAATAAGGTGACTTTTGATGATGTTGCAGGTGTAGATGAAGAAAAAGAAGAATTACAAGAAATAGTAGAATTTTTAAAAAGTCCTAAAAAGTTTACAGACATGGGAGCTAGAATTCCAAAAGGGGTTTTATTAGTAGGACATCCCGGAACAGGAAAAACATTGCTTGCTAAGGCAGTTGCCGGAGAGGCTGGAGTTCCATTTTTTATCATAAGTGGTTCAGATTTTGTGGAAATGTTCGTAGGTGTTGGTGCTTCACGTGTTAGAGATTTATTTGAGCAAGCTAAGAAGAATGCTCCTTGTATAATATTCATAGATGAAATTGATGCTGTAGGTCGTCAAAGAGGTGCAGGTGTTGGTGGAGGACATGATGAAAGAGAGCAAACCTTAAACCAATTGCTTGTTGAAATGGATGGATTTGCAACAAATGAAGGTGTAATAGTTTTGGCTGCAACAAACAGACCAGATATATTAGATAAGGCTTTATTACGTCCCGGAAGATTTGATAGACAAATTGTAGTTTCAGCTCCAGATGTTAAGGCAAGAGAAGAAATATTAGAGGTTCATGCTAGAAAGAAAATAATAGGTTCAGATGTAGATTTCAAAACTATTGCTAAAAATACATCAGGATTTTCAGGAGCAGATCTTGAAAATGTGTTAAATGAAGCAGCTTTACTTGCAGCAAGAAGAAACAAATCAGAAATAAACATGGCAGAGATAGAGGATGCAATGGTTAAAGTTACAATGGGTCCTGAAAAGAAGACTCGTGTAAGAAGTGAAAAGGAAAATAAACTTGTTGCATATCATGAGGCTGGTCATGCGGTGGTAAGTAGATTTTTACCAACACAAGATGCAGTTCATCAAATATCAATTGTGCCAAGAGGTATGGCTGGTGGATATACTATGTATAGGCCTACTGAAGATAAATCATTTATGTCTAAATCTGAGATGTTAGAGCAAATTGTTTCTTTACTTGGTGGAAGGGTAGCAGAGCAAATTGTATTGAATGATATTTCAACTGGTGCAAGTAATGATATTGAAAGAGCTACTAAGATTGCAAGAGCAATGGTTACAAAATATGGTATGAGTAATAGAATAGGAACTATAATGTTAGGAACTAATCAAGAAGAGGTTTTCTTAGGTAGAGATTTCTCACAAGGTAAAGAGTATTCAGAGGAAACTGCTGGAGTTATTGATGAAGAGGTTAAGGCTATTATAGATAATGCGTATAAAACAGCAGAGAAGATTTTGAGAGAGAATATTGATAAGCTTCATGCAGTTGCTGGAGTATTGCTTGAGAAAGAGAAGATTGATGGGGAAGAGTTTGATGCTATTTTTGCATAGGATTAATAAATAATGACGTACACTTTGTGTGCGTCTTTTTTTTGTGTTGGGTTTATTTATGGTATTCAGGGTAGTTATTAAATTTCTTTTTATTAATATAGATTTTTTGTAAATCCCTAGGGAATATTGTTGATAGGATGTTGGGTTTGTGGGGATTGAGGAAAAAGATATGAAAATGTAAAATAGGTGTGGGAATTCAAATTTCCGTAGGCGGTGGAGTTAATTATGAGGGGGAGGTGTGGTTGACTTTGTTTTTTATATTGTTAAAATAGGGGTAGATGTGATGTTTTTATTTTGCTTTTGCTTTTGCAGGGGGCCGTCGAAGAAATAAGTTATGTAACGCCGTTAAATATATTAACATTCCGTTCGTTTGCTGGCGCTATAGTTTTGTGGAAGACGGTAGGTGGGGGCGCCAAACTGCGCACTTCACTGCATGTTAATATATTTAACGGCGTTACATAACTTATTTCTTCGACTACTCTATGGTTTTTGGGGTATGTGTGTGAGTTTGGCAGTGAATATTAACATACTTGAATTTAGAGTAGTTGAGAAGTGGTAGGTTATGGTAGTTGAGGAAGCAGAATAAAAACAGTTCAAGAAGGAAAGGAAAGGTGTGCGGATGATGAGAGGTAACAAAGAGAATTTAAATAATCGCAAAACCGTTGGCGCTGTAGAGAGAGAGAGAGAGAGAGAGAGAGAGAGAGAGAGAGGTATACTTTATACAAATAGGGTAATTTGTGTAATAGCGATACTTCTATTGGTTGTAGCCTTATGCATATATGGGGCTATACATTTAAGAAGTAGGGAAACTAATGAGGTTGCAAATAATGCGGAGCAATTGGTGA
>CANQKT010000055.1 GCA_947624525.1 uncultured Clostridia bacterium
GCAAAAGCCAAAACAAATAAAAACACAACATCTATCCCTATTTTAACAATAAAAAAAGCAAAGTCAACCACGCCAAAACAGCACAATCAACCCTGCTCCTTACGGAAACATATACCTCATGTTTATTTTACATTTTCTTATCTTTTTTCTCAAATACCTACAAATCCTCCATAACATTACCAATATTCCCTAGGGATTTAAGGAAACCTCTCTTTTAAAAACCACATCACTAAAATCCGTAATTTCCATATGAGTTTCCTTCTGCCCCACAACACCATCCACAGGCAAATCTAACACAACATTAGTCTTATAAGACATATCCTCCACCTCAATAACCAAATCAAATGAAACCTTAAACTTCAAATCCTCATTTGCAACATTCATTTTTTCCAAAATAAATGCACCCTGCTGAATTTCCTGATCATCGTTGGACTTATATTGACTAAGACCCACGTTAGCAAAACTTATATAAATACACCCGCCCTGATTTCTAATTTGTAAATTCTTTTTGTTATCAGCTGGAGCACCAGTATACGTTAATGAAGAATTTACTAAATATTCATTAGTATATTTATACATTTCACCATCTAAACTGCTTGGCATATACACTTGAATTTTACCCAAATTAACATTTTGCAAAATTTGTATATTCTTTATTTTTACATTTTTAATATATTGACCTTCTTTAAAGTCCTCGTTTTTATCTAAAACAATACATATATCATTTGTTTGAATAACATTCTTTTCCCAAATGTAACTTTCCTCTTGAGCTGGCACTTGTTCGTTGCTTTCTTCTGCAGAATTAGTTTGGTTATCAATTGGTGTTTGTGTGTCACCTCCATCAACAGATAAATTCTCAGTTGCTGTTTGTTCAGTTGTCTCAGTATCCGTCATATTTTCATCTACCACATCAGTAATATCTGCTGAACTAATCACTATTATCTTTTCCAACTCAAAAGGAACTTCTTTTTCCCCTTCAACTTCATATTTTAGAACTGAAAAAATAGCAACAGCAATAGCTATTGTTATTACTAATATAATTATACAAAATTTAATTTTTTGTTTTATTCTATCTCTAATCAAATTTAATTTCCTTTTTTATATATTTAGGTTTTTACTATGGTTTTACCTATAAACCTATTTTCATTATTTAATTATTTAATTTCTTTATTTCTCTTAACTTTTTAAAAAAATTCTTTAAAATAGCTTCACATTCATCTTCCAAGATGCCTGTTTCAACATCCACTTTGTGGTTAAATTCATAATCTTGAAGTAAATTTAAAACTGATCCACACGCTCCAGTTTTTGCATCTAATGCACCAATATATACTTTTCTAATTCGTGATTGTATTAATGCTCCTGCACACATACTGCATGGTTCAAGTGTTACATACATATCACAATCTATAAGTCTCCAACTTCCTAGTTTTTTACTTGCCTTTTTTATAGCCAATATTTCAGCATGATTTGTAGTATCATTTTTATATTCTTTTTGATTATATGCTTTTGCTATTATTTTTCCATCTTTTACTATTACTGCTCCAACAGGAACCTCCAATTTATCATATGCTTTCTGTGCCTGTTTTAAAGCTTCTTTCATAAATTTCTCTTCCATATTTACCCAATACCTATTCTATTCCATCTTAAATTAATGGCGTCCCCGAGTGGAATCGAACCACCGCAAGACCGGACTTAGGAGGTCCGCGCTCTATCCAACTGAGCTACGAGGACATTTTACAAGATATTTATAGTATATAATATTTACTCTTTTTTTTCAAGAGTTTTTATGTTATACTATAGAAAAAATAAAAAGAAAGGTACTAAAAGATGAAAGATAATTATTATTCTTTAAAGAATTCTAGGCGTAGAAAAAAAAGTAGAACTAGACGAAAAATGCATTCATCACATAAAAATTACTCATCTAAATCCCATTCTTCATATGCTAAAATGCAATCTAATTATAGGAAAAGGCAAGCCAGAAAATTAAACTATAAGAAGGTTTTTATTTGCTTGGCTATTTTCTGTTTAATCCTTTACATGTTAATTTCTGGTATAATAAAATTATTTTCTCATGGTAAAAACTCCTCTGAAATTACAACTTCTACAGAGCCTCAGAAGGATATAAGTGTGAACATGGCTGTTGTAGGTGATGTAATGTGCCATACAACAAATTTCAATGATGCATATGATAAGCAGACTGATACCTATGATTTTACTAAGGTTTTCACTGATATAGCGAATTATATTCAAAGTGCTGATATAGCAGTTGGAAATTTAGAGACTACTTTTGCAGGAAAAGATGTTGGCTATAGCGGTTATCCTACCTTCAATACTCCAGAACAACTAGCTCAGAATTTGAAGGATTTAGGGCTTGATGTGCTTTCCACAGCTAATAATCATAGTTTAGATAAACATTATAATGGCTTGGTTAGTACTCTTGACGAATTGGACAAAGTAGGATTAAGCCATACAGGCACATATAGAAGCGAAGATGAACAAAATACTATTTTAATAAAAAATGTAAATGGAATTAATTTTGCATTCTTGTCTTTCACCTATGGCACAAACGGAATTCCTGTTCCTTCAGGTAAGGAATATTGCATAAATCTTATTGATAAAGATTTTATTTTAACTCAAATTGAGAAGGCAAAAGCTCTTAATCCGGATGTGATTTGTGCTAGCATGCATTGGGGAGATGAATATAAATTACAGCAAAATTCCACTCAAGAAAATATGGCGGATTTCTTGTTTAAAAATGGCGTTGATATCATTTTCGGTAGTCACCCACATGTTCTTGAACCAATGGAAAAACGCACAATTACTTTAGAGGATGGCACTACAAAAGATGGCTTTGTTATATATTCATTAGGTAATTTTATGTCTGGTCAAGTTATTGAAAATACTATGAATTCTATAATTTTGCAATTAACAGTGACTAAACATGTGGATGGCTCATTAACTATTGATTCCTATGATTATATTCCAATTTATATGTATGATAAAGGTTCTGCAACAGCAGATAGATATAAAATTTTAGATATAAATAAAGGTATTTCAGCCTATGAGAATGGTGATACAAGTATTTCTGAAGGTTTGTATAATAAATTAGTTTCCGCTAGGAATATGATTGAGAAGGTTGTTGGGGAAATTTAGGGACATTCCTTAAATTTCTCTAAAATTGTAACAGAAACTTCTTCTAATTTTAAAAATGAATAACTTTTTTTGTTATATATATGAAACTAGTAAGACACATCCCTGTCTGTGCATTTTGCACATACAGGGATGTGTCCTCAATTGTTCTAATTCAAACTCTAATCTTTTTCAATTAGTTTTAGCATAGTATTTACCACACTTTCTCCAATATTTTCTACAATTTCATATTTTTCTAATACTACTGTTAAAATATCCTTTATTGAAGTTTTGGTTACCATTTTTCCATCATAGAAATTTATTATGCCTTCCTCACTATTTTCAACTGCTGTAGTATTATCTGATATTGCATATATTATTGGAAGTGATGTATTTAATTTTTCATCATCTTTTCCTAAGTTTATTACTCCTTTTCCTACATTCTTTATTCCTACTGATTTTAGCCTTTCTACTTTTACTGTTGCTTTTTCTATCTCTAAAGGTGCTTCGCTTTCATTGTAAATTCCATAGCTTGGTTTCATTTGTTCTAATTCTTCCTTAAATTCTTTACTATTCTTTATTAGTTCATAATTTTCTATTTCTTCTGCTTCTACTGTAAGATTAACTTGTTTTACTATGCAACCTATTGCTTTACTTGAATTATAAATTCCCATTGAATCATCCTCTGAAACTACTATCTTTCCTTCATTTATTTCTACTTGTGAATCATTGTATATACATTTACTCTGTTTTCCTCTTGTCTCTATTATTCCATTGTTAATTGTAACTTTTCCAGCTTTCTCATTGTTGTCATCAGCCTTTATATTATGAATTCCTACTGCTCCAACTCCTTCTGTAACAATCTTTCCTGATTCCACTATAACATTTCCTCCGTTATTGTAAACACCTTTTCCTCCATCTTTAGCCGCTGTTACAACTGAGTTTTCCACAATTAATTCACCTGCGTTGATAATTACTGTTCCATTTTCTGTTTCATTTTTTACTATTCCTGATCCTATAATTTTTAGTGTTCCTTCATTATTTATAGTATGATTTATTCCACTTGTAATTGTATTTCCATTCAAGTTTATTGCAATATTTTTACCTTGTTCTATTTTCAGTTCTTCTTCTAAGCTAATGTCTTCCAATACCTTTATGATATCTCCACTACCAGCACTTTCTATTGCATCTTTGATTGTAGAGAATTTAGTTCCATTTATTTCAACAATTTCCTTCACAGGTACTACAACAACTTCATTTTCTGCATCATCTGTTTGTTCATTATTTGTATTTTCATTATTCTCTTCCTCATTTATTTCTTCTTCTACTCCCGGCTGTTCCATATTTGTTCCCTGTTCTTGCATTGAAACATCTGTTGAACTAGATGGTACATCAAATTTTATTGAATTCTCCAACGCATTATTTACTTCCATTGATGGTCCTTCTATTCCTGGAGAGGAGGTTATCTTTTCTAGAGTTGCTGTCTCTATCCCATTGGAGTTTACTTTGTGTATTTCATATCCTGATGTAACTGTAACATTTGTTCCATTTATTGATGTTGCTCCTTTTATTACTCCATCATAAAAGAATAATCTATCAAATGAAATTCCGCCTTTGACCCCATAAATTTCTGGATTTGTTTTGCTTGTCATTGTTCCATCATTTTTTCCTATAATTACGGCTCCTATATCTTTTATTCCATAATCATCTGATTTTATTGTTCCCGATAAAATATGAACTTGATCTTCCCAAGTACCTATTATTGCACTTGCTTTAGAGTTTATGGTTACCTCTTCTAAATCTAAAATTGCTTGTGAAGTCATTTTTATTGCATTTCCTTGGGCATTCGTATTTTTAATATTTACTTTATTCAAAGATAATCCACTACTTGAGCCTGAACCCCAACCTTCAACTAAAATCAACTTTTCACTTGATGATGTAGTCAACGTTCCTCCTCCGTTTATAATATTAGTATTTGCTGACTTAATACCTATATACGCTCCATTACTAAACGTTATTGTCTTGCCATTAGTATCAATAGTAATTTTCTTATTTAAAAAAGTTGCAACTGATGTCTCCGTAACATCTTTTAATGCCTTAATTGTATTTCCACTTGCAACCCCTGTCGCTGCTTCTGCTAAGGTAACATAACTTTTTACATAATTTTCACCATTATATTCCGCATAATTTGCTAATCCATATGCTAATGAAGCTATTGCATTTTGCTGTACCTCTGTTGCTGTTAAAGCTCTATTATATATTCCTGCATTGTAGACTTTTCCTGAAAAGTATTGGCCTGCTGTACCACTTTCAACTGTATTTCCATTAGGATTTGCGCCTAATGCCATAACAGTTGAATTATTTGGTGGAGTTATTGTTCCTGAACTTGAGATACTACCACTTTCTACTCCATTTACATATATTTTTTCTGTTATTCCATCATATGTTAATGCTACATTATATACCTCATTTGCTTCTACTTTTATTTTAGTATCAATTTGTTTATTTACACCATTTATATAATATTGACCACAAATATAGCCTGTTCCCAATATACCAATGCCTCCACCATCATTTTCCCAATTTCCAATTATTGATTGATATGATGTTGGTACTGCACTTGGTGAAAATGTTACTTGCAGTGTTTGTTTTTCATTGTTTATCTCTCCTAAATTAACCCAACTTGATGTTCCATTAAATTCTAAATAGTTCGTTCCCCACGTTCCTTTTGTTACTGTTCCATTTGTTCCTGTTAATGCCTTCCATGTTGTTGTATTGCTGCTATGGCTTCCTTCATTATTATCTTCAGCATCTAGAATTGTTATGGCTCCACTTGTTACATGGGAGGTTTTAGCATTCGCCATTTCAAGTCCAGATCTTGCATTTTGTAATACTTCATCAGGTGTTAGGGCCCTATTATATACTTCTGCTGTGTAGATTTTTCCTGAAAAGTATTGGCCTGCTGTACCACTTCCAACTGTATTTCCATTAGGATTTGCGCCTAATGCCATAACAGTTGAATTATTTGGTGGAGTTATTGTTCCTGAACTTGAGATACTACCACTTTCTACTCCATTTACATATATTTTTTCTGTTATTCCATCATATGTTAATGCTACATTATATACCTCATTTGCTTCTACTTTTATTTTAGTATCAATTTGTTTATTTACACCATTTATATAATATTGACCACAAATATAGCCTGTTCCCAATATACCAATGCCTCCACCATCATTTTCCCAATTTCCAATTATTGATTGATATGATGTTGGTACTGCACTTGGTGAAAATGTTACTTGCAGTGTTTGTTTTTCATTGTTTATCTCTCCTAAATTAACCCAACTTGATGTTCCATTAAACTCTAAATAGTTCTCTCCCCATTTTCCATCTGTTATTTTTTCATCTTCTCCTGTTAATGCTTTCCATGTTGTCGTATTGTTATCATGTTTTCCTCCATTATTATCTTTTGCATCCAGCAATACATTTGCTCCTCCTATTTCATAAGGCACTAATATTGCTGTTTCTACATCACTAGCTGTTGTTTTTAATATTTCATATCCTGGTGGAGTATTGATAACTGTTCCATCTATTGATTTTCCTGTTGGTCCTTTTATTACACCATCATAGAAATTAAATGTTGAACCACTTGCTATCTGCACTCCAGCAGTTTTTCCTGTTATACTTGGTGATGTTACACTTACCGTTGCATCATTGGTTCCTAAAGTTACTATTCCATTTCCTGTATTTGCTACTCCATATATATTTGCTGTTATTGTTCCTCCTGAGATTATTGCTGTTCCGGCATTTTTTATTGCAGAATAGTTTGATGTAGCTGTATTTTCTATTGTTGGTGTAGTTGTTGTTCCTGATATGGTTAATGTTGCATTTGCACTATTTGTTATTGTATCAGCTGTTGATGCTGTTATTTTTCCTGTTGTTCCTGTTATTGTTAATGTTCCACTATTTGTCAATGTGCCTGTCATTGTTATTGTTTTTCCATTCAAATCTAATGTTGCCGTTTTAGTTGATGCCAATGTTGCTGCCGTTGTTTCTGTTCTTGTATCTAATGCTTTTATTGTATTGTTATTTGCTACACTTGTTAATGCCTCTGCTAGGGTCTCATAATAATTAACATGAGTAGTACCTGACTTTAACTCTTCGTAATTATTCTGTTTCCAATTTGCTTTTAATGTTACTGTTCCATTTGCCGTGCTTGTTAGATTTTTGAAGTATGGTCCTTTTTGTTGTTTTGTTCCATCTGACCATGATGTATTTACCGTTGTGTCACTTGTTCCATATTTTGCTGTTGCTGTATCTAAGTTTGTTGCTGTCCAGCCTGTGAATGTATATCCTGTTCTTGTTGGGTTTAGTATATTTACTGCTGTGTCATATGTTGCTTTTATTGATGCACTTTGTCCACTAGCTTGTGTTCCACCATTTACATCCAATGTTATTGTATATGTATTTGCTGTCCAATGTGCATATACTGTAAATGACTTTGTTGGTGTATATGATGCACCTGCTTGTCCTATTGAATTTCCACCTGTTTCCGCATCATACCATCCTGCAAATGTGTACCCGGTTTTTGTTGGTGCTGATGGTAATTTTACACTTCCACCTGTCCAGCTTGCTTTTAATTCTACTGTTCCACTATTCGCCGTAGTTAAATTGTTTACTACTTCCCCATCTTTATATGTTTTGTCGTTATATGTCCATCCAGCAAAGTCATACGTTGCTGTAATATCTGATGGTTTTGTACTTGTTCCACCATTTAAATCAAATTGTAATTTATATGACTTTTTATATGTATTTTTTGTTAAAGCTTGTTGTGTTCCATATGTAAATGTCTGATTGCTCATTGTTCCTTCTGTTTTACCATTTCCGTTGAATTTTACTGTATATGTATTTGCTGTTGCTTTTGAACTTATTGTTGTTGCTTTGGTTATATTTATTGTCTTAGTTTCACTAGTTTGTTCTACGTTATCTATTACTAATTTTGGAGTATTATATCCTGTATTAGCATTTGCAATTGCATATACCTTTGTTCCGCTTAAAACTTGAGTTGTATTTTCTATTTCTACCCCTGATGCATCATTTTCTTTCAATGTTACTGTTGCATTACTTCCTGTTGCTTTTGTTAGTGTGTAATAGTTTATCTCCGCTGTTGTATCAGAATCGTTTACATTTACTGTTTGTTCTGTTGTTATTAAAGTAGACTTATCTACTGCACTTTTGCTTGCTAATACACTATATGTTCCATTTTCTACTGGACTTATTGTTACTACTCCATTTGACGTTGATACAGTACTTGTATATATTTTCTCTGGAGTTGATGGATTACTTCTTTTTAATTTTACTTGTATACCGCTACTTGCATATACACCATTGTCTTTCTTTACTGTTATAGTTATTTTATTTGCTACTGCATTACTTACTATTGCTTCACTTACACTTGCATTAAATGTTCCTGCAGCATTTACTATTGTTGTGGTTCCATGTTTTAATGTTAATTCTCTATATCCATTTTCTATATTTGCTGATGCCCAGAATGATGTTCCCTTTAATACATATATAGTATTATTGGAAAGTACTGTTCCAGAGCTTGATGTTGTTGCATCATATTTTACTGTTAATGTTGTTCCTTGTCCCTGATTTTTTGTGATTTTTAATACCTGTATGCTTGAACAATTTGCTGATACATTTCCAGCAGCATCTTTTACCCATACATAGTATGTTTGTTCTGCTGTTAGGTTTAATTCCCCTGTACTTTTTGCTTTTGTCCAGTTATTTGATACAAATGTTTCACTTGGAGCTGTTGAGCCTGCATTAGGTTTTGTACTTTGAGTTGTACTTACATAATATTCCACTGCTCCATCTGCTGTATAATCAAATGTATTATGATCCTTTATTGTTATTTTAGGTGTAGCTATGTACGTTGCACTTGCCGTTGCCGTTACATTGCTTTTTACCGTTACTGTTGCATTTGCTGTTGTTTCATTTTTTATTGTACTTGTAGTGTTACTCAATGTCCATTTGTTAAATTCATATCCTGCTGATAGTGTTGCTTTTACATTAACTGTTTGTCCATCTAAGTATGTTCCATCTCCTGTTACCTGGCTTATTCCTGCACTTGACTTTAATGTTAATCCATAATAATTAATTACAGCAGTTTTAGTATCATCTGTTATAATAACACTTACACCTGTATCAACCACAGTTGTTTTTTCACTATCACTTTTTCCTGCATAAATTTTATAAGTTCCATTTGCTACTGCGCTAAACTCAGCTGTATCAGAGGCTGAATTAACAGTATATTGAGCTGTTGTACCTGTTGACAAGTGCAATTCTACTTTCATTCCACTGTTTGTATATGCATTTCCATTTTTATGTATATTTACAGTTACTTTATTTGCTGTTGCACTTGAGCTTATTGCTGTTGCCTTACTAACTGTTATTTTACTTGGATTTGTTATATTTGTATTATCTTGTGTTATAACTGGAGTATTATATCCTGTTTTTGCTGATGCACTTACATATATTTCTGTTCCATTTAATACACATGTTGTTGAAGTTATTTCAGCTCCTGAGGCTGTTTTTTCGTTTAATTTTAATGTGGTACCAGTACCTTCAGTTTTTGTTACTTTAAATGTTTTTATAGATGTAGATCCTATATTTCCTAAAGTATCTTTTGCCCATACATAATATGTTGTTTCATTACTTTGGTCTATAGTTTGCGCACTTACTGATGTTTGCCAGTCTGTAGTTGCAGTAGGTGCTGAATTCGTTGTTGTTACCGCATATGAAGCTATTCTATTATCGTCACTTGCTGAATATGTGAAAGTATTATACGCTGTTCTAGTTATTGTTACTGTTGGTGCTGTTGTATCAACTGTAATTTGTACAGTTGCTTTTTGTCCATTTAATTCTGCTGTAATTGTTACTGTTCCTGTTGCTTTTCCTGTTAATTTTACTCCTGTTCCTGTTGTTGATTTTGAATCTATTGTTGCATAAGTTTCATTATCTATTGACCATGTGATTTTTTTGCCTTCATTTGCAACATCGGCTGGTAATATCGTTGGTGTTACATTTGTTGTGCTTTTTCCTATAATATTTGCTCCTGCTTTTATTGTGATATCTGTTACTGTTACATTTATTTCTTTAGTAGCTTTCTTATAATTATTACTTTCAGGTAATGTAATAGTTACCTTAACTGTTCCTGCTGATTTACCTACTATAGCTACAGTTCCACTTTTATTTCCATCTGACATTGTTGCTGTTGCTACATCCGAACTTGCTATGCTTACTGTTGCTTCTACATCCTCTCCTTGATATGAAAAGCCTAAATTATTTGTTGTTCCTTTTCCCACATATAATGGTGTTGTTGCTGTTATATTTCTAGTTGCTTTATTTATTGTTAATTTTCCTGTTCCATATGATAATTTAACTGTATAGTTAGTAGATGATGTAGTTGCATTTAAGCCACTTAATATTATTGTGTATTCCCCGGCGTCTATTGGTGCTGTTGCATTTTCTGAATAATTTGCTGACTTATACTTATATAATGCTGTTCCACTTACTTTTACTAATGATTCTTGATCATTTCCTTTTAATCCTGTTACATTTGTTACATACGAATTTGGTACACTAACTGAGTTTCCTGTATATGTTACTGTTTGATCTGCTGGTGTTGCTGTTACTATTAATTCTGCTTTTCCTATTGTTAATGTTCCAGTCACATATTTTATTTGTACTTCATAATTAACTGCTGTTGCGGTTAATCCACTTAATGTTATTGTATATTCCCCTGCATTTGTTGGAATTGTTGTGCTTGAATAATTTGTTCCAGAATATGTATATGTTGGCGTTCCTGTTATTGATACTACACTTTCTGCATCCCCATTTTTTAATCCTGATATGTTTTTGGTATATGTCTTTTGTATATTTACTGCACTTCCAGAATATGTTGTAGTCTTACTATCCGCTGTAAATGTTACTGTTAATGGTGCTTTAGTTATTTTCAAATCTCCTGTTACATATTCAAATGAGTAATTTGTTGCTGAACCACCTGATGGGGTTAATTTATGTGTTCCTACATTTTTTTCTGTTGTTGTTAGCGTAGGTGGGTTATATCCATCTGCATTTGATGGGCCTTCTCCATTTACAAATCCTGTTACTTCTACTGCTAGGTTTGGTTTTTCACCATATATTATTGTTTCTCCTAGATAAGTTGCTTTAAGAGATTTCTTATTTATTGTTCCATTTTTTAATGTTCTAGATGTTTCTTCTAGTAAATAATTATTTTGATAATCTGCATCTAATTTGATATTTGTTACATTTACAGTTTTTCCTGTGCCAACTGTTTTATTGTCAAAAGTAAATGTTCCTGTTGCTGTTGGATTTTCTCCATTTACTCCGCCTTCTAATGTAATTGTTCCTGTTCCTGTTACTTGTCCATCATATGTTTTATCTTTTGGTGTTATTGTTTTTATTGTTACAGGTTTCTTTGTTATTGTGAATGTAGTATCTAAATCATCCAAATAAGTATTATGATCATTGAATGTTACTTTTACATTTGCTATTCCGGCATTTTTATTATTTGAATATGTAACAGTATATTGAGAATTTTGTATTACTGCATTCGTATTTTTATCTTTTACTGTTACTGTTGTAGTTTGTTCTTTTCCATTATATACCAGTGAATTTGGTGATACTGTTACAATCGCTTCATTTTTTCTCCATGTAGCTGTTAATGTTACTTTTCCATTATTAGTATCTGTTAAATTCTTAAAGTTGTTATCTGTTGTTGCAGTTCCTGTCCAAGTTGTATTTGGACTTGTTGTTGTTCCTCTTTTTGCATTGGCTCCTAATCCTGTTGCTGTCCAACCTAGGAAAGTATATCCTTTTTTTGTTGGATTATCTATAGATACATTTTGATCATATATACCTTGAGTTGGTGCATTTTTACCTTTTGTTCCATCATCTAAATTATATTCTATTGTATATGTATTAGCTTGGGCTGAAGATTCTATTGTTATTGCCCCATTTACAGTTACTGTTTGGCCAGTTGTTTGTAATGTTGTAGTTCCACTTTTTAATGATAATGTATTATATCCTGTTGTTAGAGTAGCTGAAGCATATACTTCTGTCCCTTTTAATGCAACTGTATCAGTTGTTACTATTGTTCCAGCACTTCCATCCATTTTAGTTGTTAAAGAAGTTCCTTGTCCTTGTCTTCTTGTTACCATGTAAGATGTTATACTTTCTTTATGAACATTTCCAACTTTATCCTTTGCCCATACATAATATGTTCCTGCAGTTGTTGTGCTTACCTCAGAATATGTTCCATTAGTTCCAGTTGTTATCCATGCCGTGTCAGCTGGTTTTTCGGCGCTTTTAGTTATTGCATAACCAGCTATTCCATTTGTATCGCTTACTTCCCAATCAAAACTTTTATATGTCTTTTTTGTTATTGTAATAGTTGGATTTGTTGCATCAACTATTACTGGTACACTTACGGTTTGTCCGTTTAATGTTGCTTTAATGTCAACTTGCCCATCTTTAACACCTGTTACCACTATTCCTTTACTTTGCGTTGTAGATGTTGGATTTATTGTAGCTACACTTGTGCTACTACTTGACCAAGTAACATTTGTAGCTTCTGCTAAGTTTGCAATATTTGTTGGTGTTATTACTGGCGTTATTGTAATCGTTCCATCTTTTGCTATTAATCCTGAGGTAGGTGTAAGGGATATATTTGTTACTACTACATTTATTACCTTTGTAATTTGGTTATAATTATTACTTTCAGGTACTGTTATTGTTACTTGTGATGTTCCCACTTGTACACCGCTTATAGTTACTTTACCTGTTTTGTTTTCATTTGTTATTTGTACTGTTGCATTTGCAGTTGAACTTGATTCTGCTTTCGCTTGAACACTATCTCCTGAATATGTAAATGTTATATCTTTTTTAGTCCCAGTTCCTATATATACAGTTTCTGGTTCTGCATTTATCGTTCTATTTGCTTTACTTATTGTATATGTTTCTGTATATGTTCCTGTATGATTTTTTCCTTCTTTAAATACAACTTCTACTGTAGCATTTCCTACATTAACATCATTTTTAAATGTAATATCATATTCTGATGGATCTATTGTTTCTCCTGTTATCTTATCTATTACTTTTACAACTGGTTGTTGTTGACTTCCATTATATGTGAAATCTTTAACTCCTAATTCTAATTTAACTTCTTGGCTTGGTTCAATGATTAGCTCGCCTATATTATAAGTGAATGAATAATTTTTTGCTGAACCATCAGTTTGTGTTAAACCATTATTTTGTATTGTATATGTACCAACTCCTGGGTGTGTTCCAGCAGTTTTAGAATTTACTTTTAAAGAAGGTCCATTATATTCTGTAGCCTTTGAAGAATCTTCATTATTAACAAAACCTGTTACTTTTAGTGTTAAAGATGGTTGTTGTCCATATGTTATTGTTTCTCCATCATATGTTACAGTTAGTGGTGCTTTTTCTATAAGAAATGTTGTTTCACATCCTTCTAAATATTTTTCATTTGTTTTAAATTTTATTGTTATAGTTGCTGTTCCAGCATCTTTGTTATTTGTATATATTACATCATAATCTGAATTTGGAATTTCTTGTTTTGTATCTACATCTGTTACAGTTACATCTGGAGTTTGTTGAAGACCGTTATATGTTAGTTTAGATGTAGCTACTTTAACTTCGGCAACATTTTTTCTCCATGTTGCTGTTAATGTTACTTCTCCATTATTATTATCTGTTAAATTTTTAAAATAAGTATTTTTAGTTGATGTCTGTCCATTCCAGCTAGTATTTGGATTATTATTTTCTCCTATTTTAGCATTTGTTCCTAAGTTTTTAGCTGTCCATCCTAAAAATGTATATCCTGTTCTTGTTGGATTTTTTATATTTAAAACTTCATCATATGTTCCAGCAGTTGGATTTTCTGATACTTTGTTTCCTCCTGCGTAATCATATTGGATTATATATGTATTTGCATTCCATTTTGCATAAATATATGCATCTGTGTCTGCTATTTTGATATCTTTAAAATCTGCTGAGTCTGTACTGAAATTATCACTTATTGTTAATTTATCTGTATAGTCACTATCTCCATACCATCCATCAAATGTGTATCCTGTTTTAGTATCCTTTGTTCCTGTTTCTAATTCATCTGATGTATAGGGGGTGTTGTACTCTTTTTTCTCTACTTTTTCAATTTCATACAAAACACCATCTACTTCTATATCTCCGTATGTTCCTGCAATTGTTGTAATTTCATTTTCACTATTTTTATTTGTTTCTGCAATCGTTGCAATTTCACTTTCATCATTTTGTGTATCACTTACCATATCTGTTTGTATATCGTATTTTGCATTATCTACTATGTCTTCTATCTGACTTTCTTCTTTTTTTATATCCACATTTGCCATTGTCATATTTTCTGGATTAATATTTACTTTTGCTATTTCATTTGATTTTGCATTTATTTTTACTGTATTTTCTGATGTTGTTTTCTTTAATAAAAATTTTAAGTCCCAATCATCATCCAAATCTGATGTTTCTGTTCCATCTGCATTTTTTGTTATTCTTCTTGCATAATTTTCTGGTGTTTCGTTTATTGTTCCTATTATTGATTTTCCTTCTAATCCTGTTATTTTTCCATCATAGAAATTAATAGTTGCATTAGTTTTGTCTACTACCCCAACACCAATCTTTGCACTTTTTATCTCAGGTTCTGTTATACTAACATCATTATCTTTTGTTCCAATCGTTACTTTTCCTGCTTCTGCAATTCCCACTCCATATACATGTTCATTTGTCACGTTTTCTCCTGTGGCTTCGATTTTTCCGTTTTTTATAGTTACTTCACCTTTTCTTACACTAACACCATACTTTGCCCCTTTTATTGCAGTTGATGAACCAGAAATTATTCCTGTTCCCCATCCAATACGTACACCTTGCTCACTATTCCCTGTTATAGTTCCTCCTTCTATTTTTATTGTTCCATTCGTTCCATTGTTCCAGATGTTACTATTAGCATTAACATTATTAAATATTCCAGATCCTCCAGTTATAGTTCCACCTGTTATATATATGTAAGCAGTTGAACTTGATTCTACAATACTTGTATGAGCATTTGATGTTGTCGTAATATTTCCACCTGTAATTTTTAATGTAGGAGATTGTTCAATGCCTTTGCTACCATTATCCTGTATAGCAAAATATCCACCTGTAATATCTCCTCCTGAAATTTCTATTTTACCTTCACTTTCATTATACATCGCAGTTCCATTTGTTGAAGATACTATCCCTCCGGACATTGTTAAAGTTCCACTATTATCTATTGTTGAATATTCTTTCGAATTATTATTAGTTGTTTGTGTACATTTTACATTTACTCCATTTGTTATAGCTAACTTCCCATTGTTAATAATTGTTCTTCCTGTTGAATTGGTTAATTCTCCGCTTTTACCTTCTTTCACATTATTTTCAATTGTCAAAGTACCTCCATTGGTTAAACTAACCTCATCTAAAGTTACTGTTTTTCCGTTCATATTTAGTGTTATATTTTTATTTTCTGGTACTGTTGGTGCATTTGCACTTACTTCTGTTACATTTCTTAATACCCTTATTTCACTACTTTCACTTGCTCCCTCTCCTGTTTGCAAGGTGTTTATTGCTTCTATTGCTGATTTTAGTGTACTATATATTTCCCCTGTTTTTACTATTTCATAGTTCGGTGTTATTATTGTTTTACTTGTTACTGGTCCGGTCCATTTTCCATCTTCTGTAGCATATCTTACTTCTATTTTTGTTCCGTCTTCTACTATTGGTGGATTTTCTGGGTCATAATCCTGCCATTCCTCTGATTCATTTGTTCTATATTGAACTTTTACCTCTGGCTTTTCACTTTCTATATCTACTTGTAGTTTTCCATCTTTATCCTCTCTTACTGATGGCTTTATTTCCTCTTCTAATATCTTATATGAATTAAATGTTAATTGTACCTCTACTGTACTTTTTGTTACATATTTTGATTCACCAAAATAAACCGCAATTATTCCCATTATTATTGCGATTACTAACAATATCCATTTTAAATTATTTTTAATTATCCCGCTGTGTTTTATTTTTTGTTTACTAAAGAGTCCTCTCTCTCTCTCTCTCTCTCTCTCTCTCTCTACAGTATCAACGGTTTTCAGGTTTTCTATGTATTTTGAGTTGTCTATTTTTCTTATCTCTTCTTCCTTCATTTGCTCAACACCTTCCCTTTAATTCCTCTTTTGTTTCTCTTTCCATTATTCTTTTACTTTTATTTTAACAATAAAAGAAACAAAGTCAATTGCAGCATATTCATGCAATCGACTTTGTTCCTTACGGAATTTTACTATCCGCTTTTATTTTACATTTCTTTATCTTTTTCATAACATTTTCATTTGTAACAATTATATTCAATTTCTATATATTTATACTTCCTCTACATAAACCTCATCATTTACCACTATTACCGTATATTTCCTCAATCCTTCTATATCCTTTATATCCTCAAACTCACCATATCTTTCTATCTGTTTTCTCGCCTCAGTCTGCTTTTCCGTAAGCTTTCCTGCTTCTTCCTTTTTCAAGTACTTGAATTCTATCATTACGGATTTATATCCCTTTGTTCTATCTCGTGGTACTATCAGCAAATCTGGATAATTTCTATTTACTTCTAATTCAGATTTTATTGAAAATAGGTTTAAATTCATTGCTAAGCAATAGCATATAAGTTTTACATACTTCTCATCAAACCTTTGAAAATCTCGGTTTGACAAGTTATTTAAATATTTATGAAGAAGTTGTATTAATTTATCTATTTTCCCTCGTATAGCTATTTCCTCTAGCATTTCATTATAATCCCTTTCTTCAACTTTTAGCTCTGCTTTCTCACTCATTATGTGTATAAAATACTCTGAATATATTTCTCTCATTACAACATTTGGTATTTGCAACTTGGCTTTTCCTAGAAATTCTTCTGATATTGTTAAATATCCTAAGTAAAATAGCATTGACACAAACTCTTCCTCTCCAAAGCCTATTTCTGGATTAAACTTTTGTGTTATTTCTGCCACTATTCCTTCTCCTGATATTGTTCTTTTCAATATTGATAGCTTGTTTTCACTCTCACATATCTCTAGCATTTTTCCTAGTTTTGAATAATCACTTGCTATGTTTACATCTACCAACTCATTTGGTACTTTATTGAAAGCAATATATTCACTTAGAAAATATAAACACATATTTGAGTTATACACTTTTTCCGCTTTGTCAATACAGAATTTATATCCATCATAATTTTCTTTTAATATTGGTAATAATTCCTCTTGTTTGTTTTTATCTATCTCCAAATGTTCCATCATTTTTATCAATTCTTCTTTTGTGAAACCCAACATTTCATTAAATCGTAAATCTCTGGTTATGTCTTTACCTATATTAAAGCCAGATGTTAAACTATCTAAGGTAATTGGTGCTACTCCTGTTATGAATATTCTATCTACTACTGTTTCTGTTCCTTGCTTTAACACTTCATACCATTTTCTTACTTTCCCGTTTTTGGAAACTAACTCTTTGAATTTATCTGTATTAAACCCTAGCAATTCATTTGCAAAATGGTCGTACTCATCTACTATTACATATATTTTTTCATTTGGTTTTTGTAGTCTGAATGCTTGAAATATACTGTCTAGCATTGCTTCTGCTGTCTGTCCTGGATTAACATAAAATTCAATTCCATAATCTCCAATAAATCTTTCAATTGATGTTTGCACTTTATCTTTAAATCCATTTATCGTTGTTTCTTCTGTTCTTGTATCTATTCCCGAAAAGTTAAATCTTAAGATATGGTAGCTATTTCTTAGCTTAGTTGGATTTTTTCCTATATATGTTTCTCCATATAATTTATCGAATTTATCTTTCTTCTTTATATCATAATAGTTTTCTAAAGTGCTTGTAAATAAGGTCTTTCCGAATTTTCTTGGGCGTAGAAACATTATTGAAGTCTCTGGTAAATTTTCTAGTTTTTCTATATACATAGTTTTATCTACGTAATAGTAGTCTTGCTCCATTATTTTCTCATAATTACTTATTCCATATGGGATTTTTTTCATCAATTTCTTCCCTTCTTTTTTTTTGTAATTTTTATTCATATTTATACTTTATAGGTATTATACCACTAAGTGTTATTTACCCGCAACATAATTGTGCTAAATTTATCGCTTACACTATATAAATTTATTTCATAATTGATCTCCTTTTTATGCAAATATTGATTTTTTTATGAAAATTAGTAGGACCTCTACAGAATATCCTACAATAAAGATGTCATATATATAGGTAAATACAGAATTCCATTTTCTTCCTTCAAATCTTCTTGATGTATGATAATTGGATTAAACGAGTAATCATTATACTTATCTTTAAATTTATTTAACGATGAATATGTATAATTCTTACCAGATTTTACTTCTATAGGAATAATGTTATGTTTTGAAGTAATATTACTTTTTGATATTAAAAAATCAATTTCCATTGTTTCTGATGCATCTTCCCTGTTATTTCTTGAGAAAAAATATAATTTTCTATTTCCACTAATATTACCGTATATTTCCTCAATCCTTCTATATCCTTTATATCCTCAAACTCACCATATCTTTCTATCTGTTATTTCGCCTCAGCTTGCTTTTCCGTAGGCTTTCCGGCTTCTTCCTTTTTCAAATACTTGAACTCTATCATTACGGCTTTATATCCCTTTGTTCTATCTCGTGGTATTATTAGCATTATTTTGTATTACTATTTTATACAAAATGCAGCATATAAAGGAATTGATTTTATATTGTTTTCAAATCCGAAATTTCTAGTTGAAAATCTTATAGAATATTTTGGTTTAAATTCCTCTACATACATATTTAAACTAACAGATTTTACATTGTTACCACTTTTTACCTCTATTGGTATAATTCCATCTTCATCACTATATAAAGCAAAATCAATTTCTGCATTTCTATCAGAAGTCCAATAATACAAAGACTGTCCTTTCGATACCAATTCTTGTGCTATATAATTTTCAGTAATTGCACCTTTATATATAAATGTTCTATCCAACATAATATCAGGAAATTTAATCTCACTCATACATGTAAGAATCCCAACATCACTTAAATAAATTTTGAACATATCTTCATCTATATAAACTTTTAGAGGTATTTCCATTCTTTTAGATTTATAATTTATTAATATTAGTTTTGATGCAACAAGCCAGTCTATTGCACTCTCATACTTTCTTTTTCTCGCATATTCATCGTTTGGATCTATAAAGCTATATTTAAAATTTTTCCTATCTTTAGCTAATTGACTAGGAATGTTTTTATATACCTTTTCAATTTTGGTTGCTTCCAATTCACTAGATACATACTTTTTCATATCTGCAATGTATGAATCTTTTATATCTTCAATAATATGTGAATCAAATTTTAATATATCTAGATCATTTTCAACGAAGTTTTTTACAGCTTCTGGCATTCCTCCAACACATAAGTATTGTCTATATAATGTAATTGCCTGTTGGTGTGCATAATCTGGCATTGGACTCATACTAGAATAACATTCTTTTATTTTATCTCTAAGCATTTTTTTATTTGTGGCAAGCAAAAATTCCTCGAAACTCATTGGATACATATATTCCATTCTGACTTTTCCAACTGGAAATGACCCTTTAAATCTATTAATTTTTACACCTAACAAACTACCTGCACATATTATTTTATATGCTTTTTCTGATTCATTAAAATACTTTAATGATACTATACAATTTTCGCTTTCTTGAACTTCATCAAAAAAGATTAATGTTTTTTCAATATCTATCTTTTTTCCAATGTATAATTCTAACTCACTTATGATTTTTTCATCATCTATTGTTTTTTCAAATATATCTTTTACTTCCTTATTTTTCTCTAAATTAAAGTATAGATATTCATCAAAATTATTTTTACAAAATTCATCAATAATAAATGTTTTTCCTATTTGCCTAGCACCTACAACCATTAATGGTTTTTTCATGCCTGATTTTTTCCAATCTTGCAAAGTCTTTTCAAAAAATCTTTTCATATTGTCCCCTCCGTTCGTGTTAATTTTATCATATACCTAGTAATAAATCAATAACTAGTGCCACTTTTTGCAGGTATGTTTTTAGATTTTTTGCCACTTTTTACAGGTATGCTTTTAATTTTGCTGCCATTTTTTAATGGAGAAATATGGGGACATTTCTTTATCTTTTTCATAACATTTTCATTTGTAACAATTATATTCAATTTCTATATATTTATACTTCCTCTACATAAACCTCATCATTTACCACTACTACCGTATATTTCCTCAATCCTTCTATATCCTTTATATCATCAAACTCACCATATCTTTCTATCTGCTTTCTCACTCATTATGTGTATAAAATACTCTGAATATATTTCTCTCATTACAACATTTGGTATTTGCAACTTGGCTTTTCCTAGAAATTCTTCTGATATTGTTAAATATCCTAAGTAAAATAGCATTGACACAAACTCTTCCTCTCCAAAGCCTATTTCTGGATTAAACTTTTGTGTTATTTCTGCCACTATTCCCTCTCCTGATATTGTTCTTTCTAGTATTGATAACTTATTTTCGCTTTCACATATTTCCAGCATTTTTGCTAGCTTTGAATAATCACTTGCTATGTTTACATCTACATACTCATTTGGTAATTTATTGAAAGCAATATATTCATTTAGAAAATATAAACACATATTTGAGTTATACACTTTTTCTGTTTCATCAATACAGAATTTATATCCATCATAATTTTCTTTTAATATTGGCAATAATTCTTCTTGCTTGTTTTTATCTAGCTCTAAATGATCCATCATTCTCATTAATTCTTCTTTTGTAAAACCTAACATTTCATTAAATCGTAAATCTTTGGTTATGTCTTTACCTATATTAAACCCTGATGTTAGGCTATCTAGTGTTATTGGTGCTACTCCTGTTATGAATATTCTATCTACTACTGTTTCTGTACCCTGTTTTAGCTTTTCATACCATTTTCTTACTTTTCCATTTCTTGATACTAATTCCTTGAATTTATCTGTATTAAACCCTAGCAATTCATTTGCAAAATGATCGTACTCATCTATTATTACATATATTTTTTCATTTGGTTTTTGAATGTAGAACGCTTTAAACAAGTTTCCTAATATATTCTCTGCCGCATCTTCTATGTTTGTATAAAAGTTTAAATTATATTTTTCAACAAATACTTTTACTGAAGAAGCTACTTCATTTTTAAATCCATTTATTGTTGTTTCCTCTGTTCTTGTATCTATTCCCGAAAAGTTAAATCTTAAGATATGATAGCTATTTTTTAACTTCGTTGGATTTTTACCTATATATGTTTCTCCATATAATTTATCGAATTTATCTGTTTTCTTTATATCATAATAATTTTCTATTGTGCTTGTAAATAGGGTTTTTCCGAATTTTCTTGGGCGTAGAAACATTATTGAAGTCTCTGATAAATTTTCTAGTTTTTCTATATACATAGTTTTATCTACGTAATAGTAGTCTTGCTCCATTATTTTCTCATAATTACTTATTCCATATGGGATTTTTTTCATCAATTTCTTCCCTTCTTTCTTTTTGTAATTTTTATTCATGTTTATACTTTATAGGTATTATACCACTAAGCGCTATTTACCCGCAACATAATTGTGTCAAATTTTTGAAATTAGAAA
>CANQKT010000056.1 GCA_947624525.1 uncultured Clostridia bacterium
TCTAGTGTTGGATATTGATTTTCTTCTTGAATCCATTTACTGTCTTCGCTTTCACCCTTTAATTCCTCACAAAATTCATCGGTCCTCATATGCTCTTCTGTACACTCCTCACACATAGGTAAATTTCCTGAATTTTTTCCTGTGTTAGGTCCTATAACATCTATATCGTCTAAATAATGATTTTCATCACCACTACTACCACTTCCATATCCATATATTTCTCCTGTATATAAACTTGATGAACTGCTTCCTGTGTAGCCCCCATTATAGACATTTCCTATATTATATGTGTTCTTAAGAGTACCATAATTTCCATATCCTACAATACCTCCAACATATTCAGTTGAAGCCGAACTTATAGTGTCTATGACATCCCCTGTATTATATGCATCTTCAATTCGCTTTGCATTTCCTGCAATTCCTCCTACATATTCATTTGAAACACTACTTGAAGCTTCTGCAACATCTCCTGTATTATAGCAGTTCCTGATTGTTTGAGCCTGACCAGCTATTCCTGCTATGTAACTATATGAACTGGAAGATGTTGCTCTATTTGTTATCGCTCCGCTGTTATATGAATTCTCAATATTTGCATTTGAGCTAGATATCTGTCCAACTATTCCTCCAATATACGCACCACTTTGGTTACCTTCCCAACTTATATCACCAGTATTATATGCTCCATATATTGGATGGTCAGTGGTGTAACCTGCAATTCCTCCTATATATAAAACATAAGAAGTTGAAATGCCTTGTGCATGTATTTCCCCTGAATTTGTGCAATTTGAAATAGTGCCTCTTTCATTTCCAGATATTCCTCCAATATAACCACCTTTATTTAATGATTTGGCTGTAATGTTTCCGGAATTTGTGCAGTTACTTATATATGTTGTGGCTTGTCCGGTACCAATTATTCCTCCAATATATGGGTTAGAATCTTTATTTCCAGACACTACTAATAAATCTGCAAAATTTGTGCAATTTTTTATAGTTGCTGATGAAGATGATATTCCGTAGACTTCCAACTAATCCTCCTATATTACCATCTACATCTTGTGTTTGGACTGTTCCTAAATTTGTACAATCACTTATTGTACCGATAATACAATTGACCTACTAAACCTCCTTCATATTCATAGCCTTGTATTGTTCCAGAATTATATGAGTTATATAAAGACACAGCACAACGACTATCATCACTACATCCTATAATTCCTCCTACATTTTTGCCACCTTTTATACTTCCAGTATTATAGCCAGATTCAATAGTTGCTGTTGCATAATTATATCCAATAAGTCCTCCTATTTTTTCTCCATAATAATTTCTATCTTCTCCAACATACATAACATCTCCCGTATTATAGCATGATTTCATATTTAAGGAACTTTCGCTAGCAGCTTGTTTTCCTATAAGTCCTCCTACATAACTATATTTAGATGTAATATTTCCATCATTGTGGCAATTTTGCATATATATACTTCCTTTAAAAAATGATGCTGCAATAATTCCTCCCATATTTTCTCCGTGAATTATTAGAATCATCACATTTTATTAAACCTGTATTTTCAGTATTTTTTATAACCATGGTTCCGTTTATCAGCACCAATCCATCCTATTACTCCTGCAATATAATTTTTTCCTGTAATATTTCCACTGTTTTTTACATTTGATATGTATACTTGTTTTCCATCTGAATTACCAGTAGATGAAGACATATATCCAATTATTCCTCCTTCATAAGTGTAGTCACTATCTTTTGCTAAAATATTTGCTGTATTAGATACATTTTCTATATGTAGTTGTTTGTAATTTATGTTGCCACAAATTCCACCTGCATAATTATTTGCTTTAATATCACCTTCGTTATTTGATTCTTTTATATATAATGTATTACATCCTCTCCCTATAAATCCAATTAGTCCTCCTACACTATTATTACCACCGTCAATCACACCACTGTTTTCACATCCTATTATGCTTACATTAAATTCATTACTGTTACTATCAGTTGCTATATCTCCTATTAAACCTCCGATTGCCTTGAACATTACATTTATTATCGCAATTTTCTAAGTATATTGAACCAAGTGCATATCCACAAATACCACCTGTATTGATTTTTGCTGTCACTTCTCCAGTTACTTCTATATTTTTTATTACAGCATTATTTACACAACCGAACAATCCTTTATAACCACTTGTACTATCATTAATGTATAGATTTTCTATTTTATATCCTTGTCCATCAAATATTCCTGAGAATGGCTTGCATTGATCAGCTTTATCGTTTCCTATTCCTATTGATGGGAAGCCTTTTGCATTTTCATCTGTTTTTGTTAATTCTTCTTTGATTGACTCTATTGTAGTATTTCCATTTAAATCTATTCCATTATTTGTTTCATCATTTTTTGAGTCTTGTACGTTTTCTACAGTATCAGTATCTTCTTTATATTTTTCAAATTTTTGTGAATCATATGTATAGTTGCTATTTGGATCATTATATGAGCTTTCATTTTGAAAATCCAAATCTTTTTCTAATACTACTTTTGTATTCGAAAAAGTTATTCCACTATTTACTGCATATGCAAAATCTACCAAATCTTCTATTGTTTGTATTTTTAATGTCTTATCTTTATTATCTTCATATGTAGGCTTTTCTATGTTTATCTCCGGCACATTTATTTGACTTACATATTCTTCCTCTTTTCCACTAATCGTAAACACTTCTGAATGAGGGATTTCCTCATATCCCTCTGGGAAGCCAACTTCTACTACTTTGTAATTTCCTGCTCCTAATGCTAATGTAATTACACCTTGTTCATCTGTTGTTACTACATATGTTCCATCTTCTTTTTTTGTTCCTACATAATTTCCATTTACATCTTTTGCAAATACTTTGTTTCCTTGTTCATCTGTTTTTATGCTTCCTGTTTCTTTATCTAACTCATATATTATGAAGTCCGTATTTGCTAGTGGTTCGTTTGTTTCTTCATCTATTTTTGTTAATTTGAATAATGGTTTATCTTGGATTATGATTGTTATTGTGTCGCCTTCTTTTTCTATGTCTTTTATTGTTTCAAAATTATTTATTGCAAGGTCTTCTTGTTCTTCTGGTGAATTGTTTTTTTCTGGATCTACTAGTTTTACTTCAAATTGTGGTTCAGCATTTTCGTCTTCCTCTAAATCATCCTCATCTTTTATTTGGCTTACCACAAAGGTTATTTCTTCTCTATTATTCACATAACCTGCTGGTGCTTTTGTTTCTTTTAATGTGTATTGTCCAGTTATTCCACTTCTTCCTTCTACGTATGCATACATATCATCTACTTCAATTGTACCATCTTCATTAGTAGTGAAAAATTCGCTGTTTCCTAAATCGTTTCTTTCTAATAGGAACTCTGCTCCTGATAATACTTTTTCTTCCTCTTCTTGTGGTCCTATTTTATTTGATTCTTCTACTTTTTTTATTTTTAGTTTATATGTTGGGATTTTTTCATTTGTTATGTCTACATTTATTTGAATTAGGTCAGTTTCACTATCACTATCACTTGATGTTGTAGCTTGTGAGAATTTATAGCCTTCATGGTTTTCACTAGTTTCAGCATCTTCTTCACTTTCACCATTTATGTATTTTATAGTATATTTACCACTTTCATCTTCTTCTATAACCTTAAACTTAATCTCATCTAATAGGTAATATCCTTTTGCATATGTTTCTTTTAAAATATATACTTTGCCTAAACTTAAATTTTTTATTGTTGCTTTTCCTTCATTGTCTGTTGCTACTCTTTGTTTATTTATTGATTTGTCTTGGATACTTTGTTCTCCGTCTTCGTATATTTCAAATATTACTCCTGACAAAGTTTTTTCTTCACTTTCGCCTTCATCTGCTTTTGCTTTTTTGGTTATGTTTAATTCAAATTTTGGAGTATCTTCAACTTTTCCTTTTAATGTATATTTTCCATCTGTGCCTTTTTCTATTGTTGCATTTTCGTCAAATTTTGTGGCAGTTTCACTTTCTCCATTTGACTCTGTTAAATACACAATTTTTAATTCATCATTCTTATTAGTTGCTGAACCTTGATTTCCACTACCAGCCTTTTCAACAACTTTAAATCTTACAACCTTATCACTTAACTCATACGCGCTTGGAGCTAGAATTTCCTCGAAAGTATATATTTGATTTACTCTTAAATTATCTAACTTTAATTGTCCTTGTGAATCAGATGTTACTATTCTTGATATTTCTTCATCATCATTTTGTGTGCTTCCACTTGGCTTTTGTGAGCCTGTTGTAGTATTACCTTCTTCATTTATTTCTGTTAATTTATATTTTGCTCCTTGTACTGGATGCGTTGTTTTTTCCTTAACTTTTGTTAAACCTAAATCATAATATTTTACTAGCCTTAACCCTACTTTATTTGGTGAAGAATTCATTGATACTTTTTTATTATCTACATTATAGTCATACCATACTTTATGACAACTGTATGCTACATCATTTATGTTTGCACTTTCTGGTATTGCTACTTTGTAGCTGAATGTGTATTCTTTTGCTTTTTCTATTTTTTGTTTTTTAATTACTATTAGGTATGATTTTATACCTGATAACTTGGTGTTGTCTCCTGCTTTTCCTAATTCTTCAAATTTTTTAAATCCGTGTTCATCAAGCCATTCTTTTGTTATAACACTTGCTATTTCTTTATCTCCTGAATTTTCTATTGTTGGACTTCCTTGTTCTGAATAATATACGTCTACTTCACCTTCTGAGATTCCCTCTGGCAATGCTATTTTTTCTACCATACTAGCAGTATATTTTGAGCCTAAATCTCCTCCATCTACATATGTATTACCAGTAAAAGGTATTTTTCCTAATATAACAACATTACTTACTTCGCCCTTGTCATAGTTATTCATTATACTTACATTAATTTTAGCTGTTGTATTATTTGTTTTGCTATCCGTGCTACCACTTGAAGTAGCTCCATTTCCAGCTGTTTGCTTACCATTACCTCTCTCAACTTCTGCAATATTTGGTGCTATTGTTACTTCTTCCTCTTTATTATAATCTGACACTGTTTCTAATGTCATAAATGAGTTTAGTGACAATACTGTTATTTTTGCTGTGCTTAATCCTACTTTGTCATCCACTTTACCATCATCATTTACATCATATTTATCGATTGTATCATAATAATATAGATTTAAATAATCATTATAATAATATAAATTTACATTTATTTGTGATGATGAAACCATTGGGTTTACTAGCATTTTGCAGTCTATTTGTATATTAAATCCTGATGTTGGTTCATCGTTTTGAGTTACTACCTTTATATAATATTTTCCTTCTTTTTTTACTAATTCATATCCCAAAATTTTCACTTTAGCATCACTTGATGTCACACTATTTAATTCCATATATGCTACTGGTGATTTACTAGAGGCTGAACCGTTTGGTGTTTCAAATGCTACTAAAAATTCTCCATTTTTCCAATCTGAATATGATATATTTTTTGCTGGTACGTCTATAGAAATTCTTTCCTCTACAGGATCTGTTGCCGTTGCTGACAATTCTTTTTGTGATACATCTACTGTTGCATATGATTTTTCTACTGCTAAACTACATTCATCATATCCTTGTGCTGATGCACCATTTGTTAGTAATCCTTTACAACTTGTTTGTACCCTTGACACCTTTGACATATCTTCTTTTGTATATTTCTCTTTTATTGCTGATATATCAACTTCTTTTATATTATATACTCTTAAATATTCTCCCGGCTCTGGATTTCCCTTATTTGTTTCTATTCTTATATGTTTTACTGGGGCATCATATGTATAGGCTGTGTCTGCTGATTTATATTTTTCTAGTTCACCTTTAGAAAATTCCTTTATAAGTGTATTTGTATCATTATCATATACTCTTACATATCCATTTTCTGGTATAAAATTAGATTGTGCGAAATATATTTTGGTATTTCTTACATAATCACTCATTACATAAGAGTCCCATCTATCTCCATATACTCCATTATTATCTATTTCTTTCATTATTATTCCCAAATTTGAACCTGTTAACTTTGTTGTTTTGGTTACTCCCCATAATACCGTATAATCCATTGTACCTATATCTTTGCTGTCATCATAGGCATTCATTATATTTTGCTTTGATATTGAGTACGTTTTACTTGGTACTGTTACATAACTTTTATTTGTTATTTGTGCTGTGAATATATAATCTGCTGTGACTATATTACTTGTGTAAAATCTAATTGTCTTTGTTGCTGTTGCTTCTTTTGTTATATATGGAGATTGATACTCATATTCTTCTCCTAACTTATTTTCAAATTCTTTTTGAAAATCTTCTTTTGGATTATTATAGCATTTATACTTTGCTTTTATTTCCACTGGTAAAGTATCTCCATTAGTCAATTTATCATATGCTTCTTCTGGATATGTTACTATTATTGTGTATTTATTGCTATATGCACTTGTTTGCTTTGTTATAGTTAATTTACGATCTTGTGCATTATAATCACTGGTAACCTCAGTATTTTTGCATATTACACTTTCTGGATTGCACTCATACAATTGTGGTATTGTTACTTCTACTGTATTTTCTTGTGGCAATAATTGTTTCTTAGTCTCTTCCACAGTGAAATCAAATTCCACCTCTTTATTACTTGATTCTTTAAAATCATTTAAATTTATTGACATATAATCTGCTTTTATACTCGTCTGTGCCTCTCCATACCAATCTACTGTTAATGTTACTGTTTTTTCAATATGTACTTCTTTCCCATTCTCTCCATCTGGAACCCATGTTCCTGTCAACGTTATCTCATTTTCTCTTGAATAATCATTTCCACTTGTAATACTTGCAAATATGTCTCCCATTATCATTATGCTATTTCCTGATTTCATCTCATTTAACTCTATCCTCTTTAAATTAGATGAAACACAATTATTCTTTATAATACTGCTTTGTGGTATTCTTGTTTGATATCTAAAGTTCCTACTATTTATCGTGATTACTCCATCTTTTAAAATTCCACCATTGTTTACTCCAACATCTATAAACAATATATCTGATTTTCCTACTTGGTTACATGTTCCTTTCAACCTTTCAGAATATTTATCATCTTCATGGTCTGATGCGAAAAATGGTGAGAATGTTAAATTATTATTAGTACCCTCCACCTTCTTATCGTTTTCATTAAATTCTCCATATGACAATCTCACCAATTGCTCAGCATTATTGGCAACCTCATTGGTTTCCCTACTTCTTAAATGTATAGCCCCATATATGCATAAAGCTACAGCCAATAAAAGTACTACTATTACACAAATTATCCTATTTGTATAAAGTATAGCTCTCTCTCTCTCTCTCTCTCTCTCTCTCTCTCTACAACCATGCGGTTTTCAAACCTTTTCATCATCCATTCACCTTTCCTTTTCTTTTGTCTTACCTTCATAACCGATTTTGACTAACCTAACATTGGGTTCAACCCCTCAGCTATCTACCCAACAGATATAAACCAAATTTCTATCAATTCATTTAACACTAGGTTAGCACATATATTTATAAAATAAAATATCCCCAAAACTAAGGTTTTCACCTATAGTTATAGGGATATTTGCTTTTTAGGCTTTTATTATATTTTCATTACATTTTTCATCAACATTTACATTTTGAAAATAATTCTTTCATTAACTTATTCTCATTTTATAATCAATATCTATGGCAATTACCCAGTTCCGTAGGGCCTTTATCTTTTTATATCTTATAACATTTACTAGATAGAAAAAACAAAATCGACAAAGAATTTGTGAGCGAATAAGAAGTGGATTGGTAGAATGTATAAAATCAAATTACCTCTAATCATTATAGTCGCTTCCTTCAACTCTTAGCTCTGCTTTCTCACTCATTATGTGTATAAAATACTCTGAATATATTTCTCTCATTACAACATTCGGTATTTGCAACTTAGCTTTTCCTAGCAATTCTTCTGATATTGTTAAATATCCCAAATAAAATAACATTGACACAAACTCTTCTTCTCCAAAACCTACCTCTGGATTAAACTTTTGTGTTATTTCTGCTACTATTCCCTCTCCTGATATTATTCTTTCCAGTATTGATAATTTATTTTCACTTTCACATATTTCTAACATCTTTGCTAGTTTTGAGTAATCACTGACTATGTTTACATCCACTAATTTTTCCGGAAGTTTTTTTAATCTAATATAATAACTTAGTAAATATAGACACATATTTGAATTATATACATTTTCCTTACCAAATACTGAAAACATATATCCATCATAGTTTTCTTTCATCAATGGTAGCAGTATTTTTTGTGTTTTTTCCTCGATATCTTGCTCCTGCATAATTTTTATTAATTCATCCTTAGTAAACCCTAGCATCTCATTAAACTCTTCATCTTTAGTTATATCTGATCCGATGTTAAATCCTGAAGTTAGACTATCTAAAGTAATCGGTGCTACTCCTGTTATAAATATTCTATCTACTACTGTCTCTGTCCCCTTTTTTAGAATTTCGTACCATTTCCTTACTTTTCCATTTTCTGATACCAACTTTTTAAATTTTTCAGTGTTGAATCCTAATAATTCATTTGCAAAATGGTCATATTCGTCTATTATAACATATATTTTTTCGTCATTTTTTTGTATTCTAAATGCCTGAAACAAGCTATCTAACATTGCTTCTGCCGTTTGTTCTTGATTAATGTAAAAATCTAACCCATAATATCCCACAAATCCTTGTATCGATGTTTGTACGTTTGCTTTAAATCCATTTATGGTTGTTTCTTCTGTTCTTGTATCTATTCCTGAAAAATTAAATCTTAAGATATGATAGCTGTTTCTTGTTTTTGTTGAATTTTTACCTATATAAGTTTCGCTAAATAACTTTTCAAATTTATCTTTTTTCTTTATGTCATAATAATTTTCTAATGTGCTTGTAAATAAGGTTTTTCCAAATTTTCTTGGACGTAGAAACATTATTCTTTTTTCTGCAAGATTCTCTAGTTTTTCTATATACATTGTTTTATCTACATAATAATAATTATCCACTATTAATTCTTCGTAATTGCTTATCCCATATGGAATTTTTTTCATTTACATATCCCTCACTTTCTTTTTAGCATTTTTTATTTGATATTAATATTTTACAATTTTTTACTTGAAAAATCAACTTGATTTTTGATGAATCTTTAAGGAATTTTATGTAAAATCAAATTTGCTTAATTCTACTTTATTACTAGCTTACTCTTGTTCTTCTTGCTTATCATATGTTGTCCTAAAATTTCTCAATGGAACTTCCTTCCAATTATTTTCATTATCTGAACTTTTTTTATACACTGCTATTTCCTCTCTTATTGTTTTTTATTTCCGTAAGCTTTGTGGATTTATTTTAGTTATGCCTCTTGTATTAAATTTCTTCATAAAAACACAAAAAACAGCATAACTAGATTTTTTCTAGTTATGCTGTTTTTTAGTTATTCATTATCAATTCCATATGTTACTTTGAATTGACTTAGTGGTATTTCTACCCATTTTTCTTCTTGTGTTTCATTATTTATTGATTCTAATTTTTCTATTTTTATTTCTTGGACTTTGTAGTCTATCTTTGTACCATTTTCATATTGTTTTAGATTCTTAAATATTACTTGTCCATCTCCTCTTATTTCTTTTTTTAGCTCGTTTCCATCTGCATCTACTACTGGTGTTTCTTTTCCATTTTCTATTGATACTAACCTTAGGGTTGCTTTGTAATTGTTTATTTCTTCTTTTGGTATATCCCATTGTTTTGTTGCTGTTATGTCTATTAATTTTTCTTGTGTTTTTTCGTAGTAGTAGTATACGTGTTCTATTTTGTCTTTGTATTCACCTGTTGCATTACTTGGGATGATGTATTGGTTTTTATCGTTTACTTGTAGTGTGTAACCTTGTAGTTCAAATTCGATGTATTTTGTTGTGTCATATTTATTAGTGTCATCCCCTTCTACTTTATCTTTTTCATATAAATGTACATCATCAGCTAATCTTACTGGAGTATTTTGATGTTCTTCTCCTGTTCCTTTTAGGTAGTAGTGGATTATTACTTCTTTTCTTTTTGCGTTTGTTAGATCTAATACATTTTTATTTTTAGCATCTTCGCTTCCAACTGTGACTTCTTTAGTTTCACTATCTAATACATATCCATCTGGTGCTTTTATTTCGGTTACTGTATAGTTACCTTGTGGAACTTCTGCAACTATTTGGCCATTTTCATTGGTTTCATATATTAATCCAGTCGTTTCTTTTACTAGTCTTATATTACTAATTACATATGTTGATGGTTCTTCTTCAGTTGGATGATATGAATTATATTTAATATATAAATAATAGTTTCTTCCTCCTTCTAAAATATTAGTAGCACAGGATTTACTTATATAATCTGCATACTCATACATACATATTTTATCGTTATTATATGAAGGAGTTGTTTCGTTGCTTTCTGTCACCATTGCCCATGTATCAGTTTTAGTACCTTCTATATCAAATTTCAATTGGTATTTGCCTGTTTTACCTGTTAGGTTTATTGGAATATATGCAAATCTAATAGTTTTATCAAAATTTTCTACATTATAGCAATCGTCTTCTTTTTTAAAACAATTATCTTCACTACAATTTATTACCTCACCATTAAACTCTTCTTCAGATAAAGCCTTTATAGTATTAATATATAAGTATTCCGTGCTCGTAGATGTTCCATCACAATAAAAACCTAAATGTAAATAATATATTTTTCCAGGCAATAAAGGTTTACTTACGAAATTCTGTTTTCTAGAACTTGTAGTTTTTATATTCATGAAACTCTTTTCATCTTCTTTGGTTGGAGCATTTGTATCCTCTGATATTTTTGCATACAGTGTTCCATTATAATAACTATGATATGCATTAATAATTACATATGAAGGCTCTGTTTCATTTGTTAGATCTACAATATAATATGAACTCGCTGTTGTTCCGTTTCATTCCAACATTTTCAGGAATTAAACCATTTTCACTTTTTATAAAACCATATCGCCCATTTTTAGTTAAATCCCTTATTACATTGCTTTCTGTCTCTTTATCTGACTCTAACTTAAATTTAGCACCTGCCAACTTATTTCCGTCTTCATCTGTCTTATTTATTGTTAGTGATTTACTCTGTTCAACAAAATTTGCCACTATATTAATATCTTCTGTTACATTTTCAAAGTATTTAGCTGGTAAAACACAATTTCCTTTATCATCTGTTGTAAATCCTATTTCTTTACCATTTATAGTGATTTTCTGTATTATGTAGTTTGTATCTGGTTTTATATCAACAGTTACTGTATTTGCTTCTCCATATCTTACTTCTTCAATAAAGTTCTTATCTTCGTTTAACCCTTGAACGTATTTCTGTGAACTTTTTGTTGGATTTCCAGTAATACTACCACCAGTACGACTACCTGCAGAATTCATTCCTATTTGTGCTGTTATATCAAAAGTTTTCTTTATATTTCCTATAGTTATCTCTGTAGCTCCATCTGTACTACCCATAGGTCCTATATCTAGTGTTGGATATTGATTTTCTTCTTGAATCCATTTACTGTCTTCGCTTTCACCCTTTAATTCCTCACAAAATTCATCGGTCCTCATATGCTCTTCTGTACACTCCTCACACATAGGTAAATTTCCTGAATTTTTTCCTGTGTTAGGTCCTATAACATCTATATCGTCTAAATAATGATTTTCATCACCACTACTACCACTTCCATATCCATATATTTCTCCTGTATATAAACTTGATGAACTGCTTCCTGTGTAGCCCCCATTATAGACATTTCCTATATTATATGTGTTCTTAAGAGTACCATAATTTCCATATCCTACAATACCTCCAACATATTCAGTTGAAGCCGAACTTATAGTGTCTATGACATCCCCTGTATTATATGCATCTTCAATTCGCTTTGCATTTCCTGCAATTCCTCCTACATATTCATTTGAAACACTACTTGAAGCTTCTGCAACATCTCCTGTATTATAGCAGTTCCTGATTGTTTGAGCCTGACCAGCTATTCCTGCTATGTAACTATATGAACTGGAAGATGTTGCTCTATTTGTTATCGCTCCGCTGTTATATGAATTCTCAATATTTGCATTTGAGCTAGATATCTGTCCAACTATTCCTCCAATATACGCACCACTTTGGTTACCTTCCCAACTTATATCACCAGTATTATATGCTCCATATATTGGATGGTCAGTGGTGTAACCTGCAATTCCTCCTATATATAAAACATAAGAAGTTGAAATGCCTTGTGCATGTATTTCCCCTGAATTTGTGCAATTTGAAATAGTGCCTCTTTCATTTCCAGATATTCCTCCAATATAACCACCTTTATTTAATGATTTGGCTGTAATGTTTCCGGAATTTGTGCAGTTACTTATATATGTTGTGGCTTGTCCGGTACCAATTATTCCTCCAATATATGGGTTAGAATCTTTATTTCCAGACACTACTAATAAATCTGCAAAATTTGTGCAATTTTTTATAGTTGCTGATGAAGATGATATTCCGTAGACTTCCAACTAATCCTCCTATATTACCATCTACATCTTGTGTTTGGACTGTTCCTAAATTTGTACAATCACTTATTGTACCGATAATACAATTGACCTACTAAACCTCCTTCATATTCATAGCCTTGTATTGTTCCAGAATTATATGAGTTATATAAAGACACAGCACAACGACTATCATCACTACATCCTATAATTCCTCCTACATTTTTGCCACCTTTTATACTTCCAGTATTATAGCCAGATTCAATAGTTGCTGTTGCATAATTATATCCAATAAGTCCTCCTATTTTTTCTCCATAATAATTTCTATCTTCTCCAACATACATAACATCTCCCGTATTATAGCATGATTTCATATTTAAGGAACTTTCGCTAGCAGCTTGTTTTCCTATAAGTCCTCCTACATAACTATATTTAGATGTAATATTTCCATCATTGTGGCAATTTTGCATATATATACTTCCTTTAAAAAATGATGCTGCAATAATTCCTCCCATATTTTCTCCGTGAATCATTAGAATCATCACATTTTATTAAACCTGTATTTTCAGTATTTTTTATAACCATTGTTCCGTTTATCTTCATTAATCCATCCTATTACTCCTGCAATATAGTTTCTTCCTGTAATATTTCCACTATTTTTTACATTTGATATGTATGCTTGTCGTACATCTGTATTAGTATAATCTGAATCTATATATCCAATTATTCCACCTATATATGGGCTATAACTTTCCTTTGTTGCTATGTTTGCTGTATTAGATACATTTTCTATATGTAGTTTTTTGTACTTTATGTTGCCACAAATTCCACCTGCATAACTAATTGCTTTAATATCACCTTCGTTATTTGATTCTTTTATATATAATGTATTACATCTTTTATCTGTAAATCCAATTAGTCCTCCTACACCAGCATATTGGTTATTATTACCCCCGTCAATCACACCACTATTTTTACATCCTATTATGCTTACATTAAATTCATTATTGTTACTATCAGTTGTTATATTTCCTATTAATCCTCCAGTATAACTATTACTATAACTATTACTTTCATTATTAGAAATAACATTACATTTATTATAGCAATTTTCTAAATATATTGAACCAAGTGCGTATCCACAAAGACCACCTATATTGCCTTTTGCTGTCACTTCTCCAGTTACTTCTATATTTTTTATTACGGCATTATTTACACAAGCAAACAATCCTTTATACTCGCTTGTAATGTCATTAATGTATAGATTTTCTATTTTATGTCCTTGTCCATCAAATATTCCTGAGAATGGTTTGCATTGTTTAGCATTATAGTTTCCTATTCCTATTGATGGGAAGCCTTTTGCATTGTTTCCTGTTCCTCCTTCTTTTTTGGTCAACTCAGTTTTAATATCTTCAACCTTACTATCTCCGTTTATATCTTTTCCTTCACTATCTTGACTTTCTTCCTCGCTTACTTCTTCTCCCTCCACTTTATATTCTTCATATTTTTTTGGATTATATTTGTAGTTACTGTCTGGAGAATTATATGAGCTAACCTTATTAAAGTCCAAATCATTTGCTAATTTTACTGTTGTATTTGAAAATGTAATTCCACTATCTACAGCATACGCAAAATCTAATAAGTCCTCTATTGTTTTTATTTCAAATTCCTTCGTTGTTTCTTTGTTACTTTTAGGTTCTTCAATTTTTATCTCTGGTATTGTTATATGACTTTCTTTTTCTTCATTTCCAGAGATTGTAAACACTTCTGAATGAGGAATTTCCTCATATCCCTCTGGGAAACCTACTTCTACTACTTTGTAATTTCCCGGTCCTAATGCTAAGGTAATTGCACCTTGTTCATCTGTTGTTACTACATATGTTCCATCTTCTCTTTTTGTTCCTACATAGTTTCCATTTACATCTTTTGCAAATGCTTTATTTCCTTGATCATCTGTTTTTATGCTTCCTGTTTCTTTATCTATTTCATATATTATAAAATCCGTATTTGCTAGTGGTTCGTTTGTTTCTTTGTCTATTTTTGTTAGTTTGAATAATGGTTTATCTTGGATTATGATTGTTATTGTGTCGCCTTCTTTTTCTATGTCTTTTATTGTTTCAAAATTATTTATTGCAAGGTCTTCTTGTTCTTCTGGTGAATTGTTTTTTTCTGGATCTACTAGTTTTACTTCAAATTGTGGTTCAGCATTTTCGTCTTCCTCTAAATCATCCTCATCTTTTATTTGGCTTACCACAAAGGTTATTTCTTCTCTATTATTCACATAACCTGCTGGTGCTTTTGTTTCTTTTAATGTGTATTGTCCAGTTATTCCACTTCTTCCTTCTACGTATGCATACATATCATCTACTTCAATTGTACCATCTTCATTAGTAGTGAAAAATTCGCTGTTTCCTAAATCGTTTCTTTCTAATAGGAACTCTGCTCCTGATAATACTTTTTCTTCCTCTTCTTGTGGTCCTATTTTATTTGATTCTTCTACTTTTTTTATTTTTAGTTTATATGTTGGGATTTTTTCGTTTGTTATGTCTACATTTATTTGAATTAGGTCAGTTTCACTATCACTTGATGTTGCATCTTGTGAGAATTCATAGCCTTCATGGTTTCCACTAGTTTCAGCATTTTCTTCATTTTCGCCATTTATGTATTTTATTTTATATTGACTATCTTCTTCTACAACTTTAAATTTAATCTCATCTAATAAATAATATCCTTTTGCATATGTTTCTTTTAAAATATATACTTTTCCTAAACTTAAATTTTTTATTGTTGCTTTTCCTTCACTATCTGTTACCACTCTTTGTTTATTTATTTGTTTGTATTGACTGCCTTGTTCGCCGTCTTCATCGCCTTCGTATATTTCAAATATTACTCCTGACAATGGTTTGCCTTCACTTTCATCTTCACCTTCATCTGCTTTTGCTTTTTTTGTTATGTTTAATTCAAATTTTGGAGTATCCTCAACATTTCCTTTTAATGTATATTTTCCATCTGCACTTTTTTCTATTGTTGCATTTTCGTCAAATTTAGTAGCTCCACTGTTTTCTTCATTTGACTCTGTTAAATACACAATTTCTAATTCATCATTTTTATTAGTTGCTGAACCTTGATTTCCGCTACCTGCCTTTTCAACAACTTTAAATCTCACAACCTTATCACTTAGCTCATACGCGCTTGGTGCTAGAATTTCCTCAAAAGTATATATTTGATTTACTCTTAAATTATCTAACTTTAATAATCCTTGTGAATCTGATGTTACTATTCTTGATATTTCTTCATCATCATTTTGTGTGCTTCCACTTGGTTTTTGTGAACTTGCTGAATCTTCACTTACTTCTGTTAATTTATATTTTGCTCCTTGTACTGGATGCACTGTTTTTTCCTTAACTTTTGTTAAACCTAAATCATAATATCTTACTAGCCTTAATCCTACTTTATTTGGTGAAGCATTCATTGATACTTTTTTATTATCTACATTATAGTCATACCATACTTTATGGCAACTATATGCTACATCATTTATGTTTGCACTTTCTGGTATTGCTACTTTGTAGCTGAATGTGTATTCTTTTGCTTTTTCTATTTTTTGTTTTTTAATTACTATTAGGTATGATTTTATACCTGATAACTTGGTGTTGTCTCCTGCTTTTCCTAATTCTTCAAATTTTTTAAATCCGTGTTCATCAAGCCATTCTTTTGTTATAACACTTGCTATTTCTTTATCTCCTGAATTTTCTATTGTTTGACTTCCTTCTTCTGAATAATATACGTCTACGTCACCTTCTGAGATTCCCTTTGGCAATTCTATTTTTCCTATCATTTCAGCTGTATATTTTGATCCTAAATCTCCTCCATCTACATATGTATTACCAGTAAAAGGTATTTTTCCTAATATAACAACATTACTTACTTCACCCTTGTCGTAGTTATTCATTATACTTACATTAATTTTAGCTGTTGTATTATTTGTTCCATTACTATTATTACCATTACCTCTTTCAACTTCTGCAATATTTGGTGCTATTGTTACTTCTTCATCTTTATTATACTCTGACACTGTTTCTAACGTCATAAATGAATTTAGTGACAATACAGTCATTTTCGCTGTGCTTAATCCTACTTTGTCATCCACTTTACCATCATCATTTACATCATATTTATCGCTTGTATCATAGTAATATAGATTTAAATAATCATTATAATAATATAAATTTACATTTATTTGTGATGATGAAACCATTGGGTTTACTAGCATTTTGCAGTCTATGTTTATACTAAACCCTGATGTTGGTGTTTCATTTTCGGTTACCACTTTTATGCAATATTTTCCGTCTTTTTTTACTAATTCATATCCTAATATTTTTACTTTTTCATCTTTTGATGTTACACTTTTTAATTCCATATATGCTAATGGTGATTTATTATTTGCACTATTTGGAGTTTCAAATGCTATTAGAAACTCTCCATTTTTCCAATCTGAATATGATATATTTTTTGATGGTACTTGTATTGTAATTTTTTGGTCTTTTGGTTCTGTGTCTGTTGCTGATAAATTCTTTTGTGATACATCTACTGTTGCATATGATTTTTCTACTGCTAAACTACATTCATCATATCCTTGTGCTGATGCACCATTTGTTAGTAATCCTTTACAACTTGTTTGCACTCTTGATACCTTTGACATTTCTTCTTTTGAATATTTATCTTTTATTGCTGATATATCAACTTCTTTTATATTATATACTCTTAAATATTCTCCCGGCTCTGGATTCCCTTCATTTGTTTCTATTCTTATATGTTTTACTGGGGCATCATATGTATAGGCATTATTTGCTGAATTATATGTGCTTAATTCACTTTTAGAAAATTCCTTTATAAGTGTATTCGTATCATTATCATATACCTTTACAAATCCACTATCTGGTATGAAATTTGATTGTGAGAAATATATTTTGGTATTTCTTACATAATCACTCATTACATATGAATCCCATCTATCTCCATAGTTGCCATTAGTGTCTATTTCTTTCATTATTATTCCTAAATTTGAACCTGTTAACTTTGTTGTTTTGGTTACTCCCCATAATACCGTATAATCCATCGTTCCTATGTCTTTGCTGTCATCATAGGCATTCATTATATTTTGCTTTGATATTGAGTACGTTTTACTTGGTACCGTTACATAACTTTTATTTGTTATTTGTGCTGTGAACATATAATCTGCTGTGACTATAGCATTTGTGTAGAAATTTATTCCTTTTGTTGCTGTTGCTTCTTCTGTTTCATATGGAGATTTAAAATCATAACTATCTCCTAATTTATCTTTAAATTCTGTCTGAAATTCCTCTTTTGGATTATTATAACATTTATATTTTGCAGTTATTGGCACTGACAATATATTCCCATTATCTAATTGATCATAGGCTTCTTCTGGATATGTTACTACTATTGTATATTTATTGCTATATGCACTTGTTTGCTTTGTTATAATTAATTTGTGATCTTCTTTATTATATTCACTTGTAACTCCAGTATTTTTGCATGTTACACTTTCTGGATAACAATCATACATTGCTGGTATTGTTACCTCTACTGTATTTTCTTCTGGCAATAATTGTCTTTTCGTCTCATTTACAGTAAAATCAAATTCTACCTCTTTATTACTTGACGCTCTGAAATCATTTAAATTAATTGATGTATATTTTGCCTCTATATCTGCTTTTGCTTCTCCATACCAATCTACTGTTAGCTTAACTGTCTTTTCAATATGTACACCACTTTGACCATCTTCATCTCCATTTGCATACCATGTTCCTGTCAATGTTATCTCATTCTCTCTTGAATAATCATTTCCACTTGTAATACTTGCAAATATGTCTCCCATTATCATTATGCTATTTCCTGATGTCATATCATTTAACTCTATCTTTTTTAAATTAGATGATACACAATTATTCTTTATATTACTACTTTGTGGTATTCTTGTTTGATATCTGAAGTTCCTACTATTTATTGTGATTACTCCATCTTTTAGAGTTCCACCATTATTTACTCCAACATCTATAAACAATATATCTGATTTTCCTACTTGATTGCATGTTCCTTTCAATCTTTCAGAATAATTATCATCTTCATGATCAGACGCAAAAAATGGTGAGAACGTTAAATTACCATCAGTACCTTCCACCTTCTTATCGTTTTCATCAAATTGCCCATATGACAATCTCACCAATTGCTCCGCATTATTTGCAACCTCATTAGTTTCCCTACTTCTCAAATGTATAGCCCCATATATGCATAAAGCTACAACCAATAGAAGTACCGCCATTACACAAATTACCTTATTTGTATAAAGTATACCTCTCTCTCTCTCTCTCTACAGCGCCAACGGTTTTGCGATTATTCAAATCCTCATTGTTACCTTTCATCATCCGCACACCTTTCCTTTCTATCCCAAACTGTTTTTATTCTGCCTTCTCAACTACTCTAACTCCAAGTATGCTAATATCCATATCAACCTTCTGCTAACCACACACATACCCCCAAAACCATAGAGTAGTCGAAGAAATAAGTTATGTAACGCCGTTAAATATATTAACATGCAGTGGAGTGCGCAGTTTGGCGC
>CANQKT010000057.1 GCA_947624525.1 uncultured Clostridia bacterium
AGGGCGCGTGTTCCATAGCCATCGGAGAGGCTCAAGGGTGTATGCTTAGAAACTGTTAGACCCGGAGATTACGTTTTTAGAAATTTTTATTTTTATTATTTTATTTCTCTCGGCAACGCACCATAATTATAAAATCCCACCACAACATTAAACCCCCTTTCCCAATTAAATAACAGTTCTAAGATACGAAAAACTTTTTTCGTATCTTAGAACTGATAAAATAAAGCTCTTTATTGACATATCCCCCATAATTTTATATAATATAATAGCTTAATACAAGCAACATAAAAAAAGAGGAGAGATTATATTTATGTTTCAAAAATTAGAAGATGTTGAAAAAAAGTACATTGATCTAACTGAAAAAATCAGTAATCCCGAAATCATCAATAAACAAACTGAATGGAGAAACTACATGAAAGAACATGCCGAGCTAGAACCAGTTGTCATGAAATACAGGGAATACAAAAAAGTTCAAAAAGAATACGAAGACGCCAAAGAAATGATGAACGACCCAGAACTAAAAGATTTAGCTGAAATGGAAATGTTAGAAAAAAAAGAAAGACTACCTAAAATTGAAGAAGAATTAAAAATATTGTTAATACCAAAAGACCCAGACGATGAAAAAAATGTTATATGCGAAATAAGAGCAGGTACAGGAGGAGATGAAGCAGCCCTATTTGCAGGTACTTTATTTAGAATGTACACCATGTATTGTGAAAGAAAACATTGGAAATTAGAAGTACTTAATGAAAATGAAACAGGTCTTGGAGGATACAAAGAAATTTCATTTATGATTACCGGTAAAGGTGCTTATAGCCGTATGAAATTTGAAAGCGGAACACACAGAGTTCAAAGAGTTCCAGACACAGAAAGTAGTGGTAGAATTCATACATCCGCAGCAACCGTAGCAGTTTTGCCTGTTGTTGAAGATGTAGAAATTGAAATCAATCCTGCTGATATTAAAATGGATGTTTTCAGAGCTTCTGGTGCAGGAGGACAGCACATCAATAAAACCTCATCAGCCGTAAGGTTAACGCACATTCCAACAGGTATAGTTGCCGAATGCCAAACAGAAAGAAGTCAAGTTCAAAATAGAGAATATGCAATGAGATTACTTCGTTCAAGATTATATGAGATAGAAAAAACTAAACAAGACACAGAACTTGCAAATAGCAGAAAAAGTCAAGTTGGTTCTGGCGACAGAAGTGAGAAAATAAGAACTTATAATTATCCTCAAGGTCGTATTACCGATCATAGAATTGGAATGAGTATCTATCAGATGGAAGACTTCTTGAATGGAAATTTGGATGAGATGATTAATAACTTGATTGCTGCTGATACCGCAGAAAAATTAAAAAGTGAATAACGGAAATCTTTTGGTAATAGTGAATAATAAAAAGGCTACTAAAAAAGTATTTATACTTTTTCAGTAGCCTTTTTATATTATTATTATTTAGGTAATTTATTCAATTCATTTTATTTTTCTGTATCACCTATTCCCACTTTCACCCTTCTCTTCATATTTTTAAACTCAATAAAATCTGTTACAAGAACCTTCAATACAGCAATCACAGGAACTGCTAAGAACATTCCCAACACTCCAAAATACTCTCCTCCAATAGTCACAGCAAAAATGACCAATAATGGGCTTATTTTCAATGATTCTCCAACTATCTTTGGATTAATAATATTTGCATCAATCTGTTGAATAATCGTAGTTATAACTATCATCCATGCAGCCTGTGAAGCACCTCCTGTAATAAATGTAATTATTCCTGCAATTATCACCGCAACTATTGCTCCAAAATATGGAATCATATTAAATATTCCTATTAGTACTCCAAGCAATACTGCATATTTCACATTCAATATAGTCATAGCAATTGAAGTCAAAATACTCACCACAACAGCATCTAATAACTGACTAGCTAGGAATTTCAAGAATATGTCATTTGTCCTATTGAAATACTTAGCAATATTTTTACAAGTCTTTCCCTCAAAAATAGCATATGATATTTTCTTCAAGAACTTTAAAATCTCTCCTCTTTCCAGTAAAATATATGCAGAAACTATAATAGATACAAATATATTAAATATTCCTGTTGCTATACTCAATGCTCCCTGTGCATATTCTGTTATTTTCTCTACATTTATATACTCTGAAATATCGATTTGACCTATTTGACTTACAGCATCAGTAACCGCCTCACTCTTCAAAATAGAATCATCTGGCAATTCATTCAACTTTTCAATAACTATATTATAATAATCCTGAAAATGATTTACAAAATCTACTACACTAGAACTTATAATTGGTACTATGTAATTTATTACAAGCATTAATAATAATATGCATATTATATATAATGTTACAACAGACAAACCTCGCGCTCTTTTATTTATAATTTTAATCTTTTTAAACCTCTTATAGAAACACTCGATTTTTCTTGAAGGTATATATAAAATATAAGCAATTATAATTCCAATAACAAATGGCATTAATACATGCAATAAGTTTGATGACCAATCCCTTATTTCCGTAAAATTATCCAATGTTTTATATATGATAATTACTGCCACTGCAAAAGTAAACCAGTAGAACCATTTTGTCCATACTCTTCTTTGTTTCATTAACATTTCTCTCCTTTTTTTAAAAGCCCATGCATACACATGAGCCTTTAGTCTTATTATAATTTTAAATTTGGATTTTCTTTCACTACTAATGTATTATGATAATTACCATATTATAATAATACTTACCCTTATGGTAAATAAACATAACATTCAAGGTTTCTTCTACCAAAGCTAATACATTCATTATAAGTATTCATATAAATATCAACCTTATTATTAGATATAGCTCCACCTCTATCTTGAACTACAAACCATCCTCCATTTGGCTTATTTGCAAAATAAGGAATATACATTATAGTTCCAATTGGGTAACCCTTTCCTGCAGCTAGAGTACACCATGCTGTTGCACGTGCTCCTGATGATGTTACACCATATCCACTTGAGCTTGGTGATTTACCACATGTTGATGCTGTATACGCTGAAGCATTTAATGTTACTACTGAAGGAGTTCTACCTTGAGCCTTTGCAGCTAATGAATTTCCACTGTTACTAGCAGTTTGTGCTGCTGTTGCTGCAACTGCAGCTTGATTTGCATCTGCTCTGTTTACAGTAGCTCTAGATACTACTTCAACATCTTTGATTTCTACTATCTTTTTAACTGGTTCTTGTATCACTTTTGTGGATACTTCAGTTTTTTCGATTTCTACATCATTTTGGTATTTGACTTTGTAAGTTGTTTCACTTAATCCATCAACACCTTTTTGTTTAACAACCTCTTTTTTACTTCCCTTACCCGTAGAGACATCTTTCGTCTCTGTTTCAAATGGAATAACGTTTTGCTCAACAACTAATTTTTCTACTACATTGTTATAATTTTCTTCTAGTAATGATTCAACAGTAACATCACTTGATTCTTCTACAACCTCAGTTGTTTTTGTGGCTAAGTTGCTTTCAGTTGTTATTCTTATAGTTTTATTATCTGATATACTACTGTTTATATCTGGTATTACGCTTTCTTCTGGTAATACTATAACATGATTTTCGCTTAGTATATCTGAGACTTTCTCTTTAGTGGTTAAAACATCCATTTCGTATCCATTTGAAAGGATAATTTTAACTGTGTTTACTTTTGAATTTACGGCCATAACACTTATACTCATAAAAAGTAATAGCATTATACTTACGGATATAACCTTTTTCAAGGATATCGATGCCTTATCATCTTTTTTCATAAGATATTTGTCCCTCCTTTTATAAGACATTCCCATTATATCATTTTTGTAAATATATGTCAAATTTTGTAAATATTTACATAAAAAGTGTTGTTTTCTTTTATTGTAGTATTTTACTTATATATTTTATTATATGTACAACCTTAGACAAATATTACAAAAAAATTTTTTTATATTTTTTAGTTACATCCTATAAAATGCTTTTTACCATATGCGGAAATTTTAAAAAAACATGCACAACTGGGGGCTCGTCCCAATTGTGCATGTTTTTTGCTTATTCCTGTTTTATTTGATATGTTACTTTGAATTGACTTAGTGGTATTTCTACCCATTTTTCTTCTTGTGTTTCATTATTTATTGATTCTAGTTTTTCTACTTTTTCTTCTTTTACTTTATACTCTATTTTTGTACCATTTTCGTATTGTTGTAGACTTTCAAATATTGCTTCTCCATCACCTTGTATTACTCTTGTTTCTTCGTTTCCATTGCTATCCATTACTGGTATTTCATTGCCATTTTCTACTTTTAATAGTTTTATTGTTACTCTATAATTGTCTGATTCTTCTTTTGGTATATCCCATTGTTTTGTTACTTTTATGTCTGTTTGTTTATTTGCATGCTTTTCGTAGTATAGGTTTACATGGATTACGTCTTGATTGTTGTCTCCGAATTTTCCTGTTGCATTTGATGGGATTACGTATTGGTTGCTGTCGTCTACTTCTAGGGTGTAACCTTGTAATTCAAGTTCTATGTATTTTTCTACATTGTAGTCATCTCCATTTTTTCCATATAGATGCATGTCTTCTTTTAATGATATTAGTTGGTTATTTTTATCTGATGCCTGTTCATTTGCTATTTGTTGCAATGGTTGTTTTATAGATTCCTTAATCTTTTCGGCTACTGAGTGTTTCTCTTTTTCAGTTACTGAGTTTTTTGATAATGTATTTGTTAATTCCTCTTGTTCTTGAACTTTGCCTTTTAGATAATAGTGAATTATTACTTCTTTTAGTTTTTCATTTTGTATTGTAACTTCATTCTTTGAATCTTCTTCACTTGAGACTTCACATTCTTGAGGTGTTTCATTTAAGCTGTAGCCTTCAGGAGCTTTTATTTCTGTTATTTTGTAGTTTCCTTCAGGTACATCCAAAATTGCTTGGCCATTTTCATTAGTTGCACCTGTTAAATAGGTTTCTTCTGTGGCAATCTTTATACTTTCAACTACAACAGGATTTGTGTCCTCAGTTCCTGTTGGAATAAATACTAAGCATAAATATGATAAATCTCCACCTTTTATTATTGGAGAACAAAAACTTGCTTCTCCTGTATTACTTGCTTGGAAGAATGGTTGCGTAGAACTTCCCGGCATAACCTTATCTTTTGTAATGAATCCACATAAATTTCCTGCATTTGTTGTGTTTACATCTATTTTTACTGAGTAGTTTCCTGATTTTTCTTTTAAATCAATAGGTATATATGAGACTGCATTTGTATTTTGACCTTGTAGGTTGTTTGGTACATATCCATTATCCCCTTTTTCAAAATGATAGCTTGGTTCATCTGTTTCTTCAGCATTTTGTAAATCTGCATCTAGTTCTTCCCCTATTGCTAATATAGTTATATCTTTTATTGATACTGTAATACTACTTGCTGGAGCATTGCACATATATCCTAAATGCAAATAATACAATTTTCCTCCAGCTAGTGGATTTGTTATGAATTTCTTATTTGGTCCAAATGATGATGTTTCATATATAAAATCATCATTTTCATTATATTCTGGCACATCAGGGCTTTCCGTTATCATACCATATAAACACCCCGGTCCCATAAGAGCTGCTTCAACCTCAACTATACTATCACCTGTTGTACTTCTTAAATCTATTTCATAATATGAATTTGCTGTTGCTCCATTAATGCCTTTATTATTTGGAATTAAGTCTCCAGCATCATCTTTCTCAAAATAATATTTACCATTTGCCTCAGGTTCTCCTAGTACATCATCTATGTCTAATTTGTCTGATTCTACTTTAAATATAGCACCTGCTAATCTATTTCCATTATCATCGGTTTTGTTAATGATTAATGAATTATTTTTATTTACAAAATATACTTTAATATTAATATCTTCATTTATATTTGTAAAATAGTTTGCTGGAATTTTGTAATTTTCACTTTCATCTATTGTAAATGGTATTTCTTTATTATTTGCTGTAATTTTTTGTATCATATAACCTTCGCTTGGTTCTATATTAACTGCTACTGCATTGTTTTCTCCATATTTTACCTCTTCAATGTATTTCTTATCATCTGATGTATATATGTATTTTGGTGAAGAATTTGTAGGGTCTGTGGTAATTGTTCCTGTATTTTTACCGTCTGATGAATTGGTTACTATTTGTGCAGTTATATCAAAAGTCTTCTTTGTATTTCCTATAGTTATCTCTGTAACACCATTTGAATTACCCACAGATTTTATATCTAATGTTGGATATTGATTTTCCTCTTGAATCCAATTGCTATATGAACTTCCATTCTTTAATTCTTCACAAAAACCATCGGCTCTCATATACTCTTCTGTACACTCCTCACACATAGGTAAATTTCCTGAATTTGTTCCTGTGTTAGGTCCTATAACATCTATATCATCTAAATAATGATTTTCATTACCGCTACCTTTACTTCCATATCCATATATTCCTCCTGTATATAAATTATTTGATGAACTACCATTTGTATATCCGCCATTATTAACATTTCCTATATTATATGTACGCATAATAGCACCACTAAGAGTACCACTACTTTTTAACTGTCCTACAATACCTCCAACATATTCAGTTGATGCCGTACTTGCAGTATCTGTAACGTCCCCTGTATTATATACATCTATAATTTTCAATGCAGTTCCTGCAATTCCTCCTACATATTCAGCTGATCCTCTACTTGAAGCTTCTGTAACATCTCCTGTATTATAGCAATTACTGATTGTTGAAGAAGCACTACCAGCTATTCCAGCTATGTAACTATATGAACTAGAATCTGTTGCTCTATTTGTTATCGTTCCGCTGTTGTATGAATATCCAATATTTGTACTAGTCTGTCCAACTATGCCTCCAATATACGCACCATATTGCTTACCTTCACAACTTATATCACCAGTATTACATGCATTATTTATTTGACTGTAAGTAGTGTAGCTCACAATTCCTCCTATATATAAAACATAAGAAGTTGACATACCTTGTGCATATATTTTTCCTGAATTTGTGCAATTGGAAATGGATCTACATCCTTGTCCTGCTATTCCTCCAACATATCCCCCTTTATTTAATGATGAAGCTGTAATGTTTCCGGAATTTGTGCAGTTACTTATACTTCCTGTGGCTTGTCCGGTACCAATTATTCCTCCAATATATGGGGAAGTACCTTTATTTCCAGACATTACTAATAAATCTGCAAAATTTGTGCAATTTTTTATAGTTGCTGATGAAGCTGATGAAGATGACATTCCGTATACTTCCAACTAATCCTCCTATATAACCATCTGCATCTAGTGTTTGAACTGTTCCTAGATTTGTACAATCACTTATTGTACCGATAAGACAATAGTCCCGCTAAACCTCCTTCATATTGATAGCCCTGTATTGTCCCAGAATTATATGAGTTATATAAAGACACAGCACAACGACTATCATCACTACATCCTATAATTC
>CANQKT010000058.1 GCA_947624525.1 uncultured Clostridia bacterium
TAAGAATCTATATAATCATTAAATTCATCGCTTTCTACAATTCTATTTACTATTTTATCAATAGAATTTATATCAATCTTATTACTATCTAATTCATCTTCATAAGAAACTTCCATCAAATTCAAAACCGTATTTTTTACAGCATCATAATAGTTTCCATTTAATTCATCTCTATACTTATCAATATTATCCATAGTCAATTTTTCATTACTCATATTGTTTTCTCCTCTTCTTCTATTTGTTGTTCAGTTTCTTTGTTATCTTCATTATTTATTCCCTCATTATAAATATCTGGATATTTTGCAATAAATTTTTTAAACTCATTTGCTCCATTTACTTTGTCAATACCATATTTATCAATCATTCCTAAATAATCACTTATTTTTATAATATCTGGTTTGTTTTCAGGCATTATGCTTGATAAATTCAGAGAATAAATTATTGTTCCATTATTGCTATTAAAATTCATATATTCTTGATATATTTCCCCAATTTTTTCATGTATAGTATGATGAGGAATCACTTCATATATTCCTTCAGCGATTTCTTTTGGACCATTAATCTTTATTCTTTCTTTTTCAACTAAATCAACAACAAATTCATTTCTTTTATCTCTTATTTTTTTAAGTTCTGGCTCTAGTTCACTATACATTTTTTGAGATTTTTCTTTTGTTAAATTTTTATATTTATCAAATCTATTGGCTATAGAAAATGCTTTATCATTCAGTTCCCTATATTGTTTTCTGATTTTTATAAACTCTTTATCATCTATAGCCTTATTTATTGCATTCTTATAAGGAATAATACTTTTATGTGTTCCTCTTAAATCACAATTATAAAAACACATATTAACAATTTCTCTATCTAATCCTCTTTGTCCATTTTGATTATATGCTTTTGTTAGGAAATCAACTTTAACACTAGTATAAGGAGAAGTATCATTACTACTATGCGTACTAATATATACTCCATCTTTTTTTATTGTAATTCTATTTATTAATTCACAAGACATTTGGTTTCCTCCTATATTATTTTCTTCTAACTTTATTTTTTTGATATTGGAATATTATAATTTGAATTAATAATTTTCTTCCTCTTCTTCACATTCACAATTTTCTTCTTCGTATAACATTCCATAATAAATATTTTGTAATTCATTATCTCCAAGTTCTACACATACATCTTTAATGTCTTCAATTGTTTTTGCCTGTTCTAAAAAATCTACTAAATTTTTTTTATAAATAATTTGATCTAGTTCTTTATTATGCCATTCAATTTTTTCTTTTGTATTTTTATTTTCTTTAATTCTATTTATTGCATCCTCTAAATTATAAGGTACATAAACATATTTTGAATCCATTTTATCTTTAAAACTATAGTATTCATTTTTTATATCTTTTTTTAGAAAATCTACTTTTTGTTTTAATCTATCTTCTAAAGTAATTACTATCTGATTATTTATATTTGTAAAAACTCTACCATCTATATCTATTACTTTTTTTCCATACGAAATTCCTTTTAAATCTTCTAATTTTAAATCTTCTTCTTTTTTCAATGGATTCTCTTTTTTAAAATTGTTACCTGAATTATAATTTAAGTTTAATTCAAACTTATTATCTCTCATTCTTAAAAAATAACTTATTATAGCCTCACACTTGAATTTTTCGCAATCTTTAAATATAAGATTGACACTTTTCTTGTCTTGAAGAAAGTTATTAATCTTATTTAATTCATAAATATAAGGAGGAGCAATTCCTTTTTCTATTTCCTTCAAAATCAAACCTGCTTTTATGTATTTATTAAAAATTCCTTGTTCAAAAACATCATCTAAATTATCTATTTTTTCAGTATAAGGATTTAATTGAAAATTACCAACATTTATTTTATTTTTATCAATATCTAACATAAATTCATCTTTAAACTCTATTTTGAATTTACTATCATCTTTTAAGCAATTTAATTCCCTTAATTCTATATTTTTATACAATTCATATTTAGAATAATTTCGATTCTTAAAGAATTCTTCTACTTTATTGTCAATATATAAATTTACTTGTTTTGTTATTTCTCTATATATAGATATTATTTTATATTTACTTTTCAATTCTTTCTCATATTCTGGTATATCTTGTCTATATATATTTTTTTCAAAATTGCTTATATTAGTTACATATAAAGAGTCTTCTTTACCATCTAACCAAAAATAATAATCTTTATATTGAAGTTCTATGAAATCTCTTAATTTATTTTCCATATTAAAAATAAAATTAAAATTTCCTATTTTTATTTTCATAGTTCTTCACCTTCTATTTCAATATTTTTTTCTTTATGGTCGGTTACAAAGCATTCTTCTGGTAATATTTCAATTAATCTTTCTAAATCACCACTATCCCAAATAATATACTTATATGAATAATCTTCTAGCATACCTTTTCTTATCTCAGTTACCATATTTTCTTTTATTTCATTAGGAATTAATCCAATATCTATATAATTATCTTCTAAATAATTCGCTAATTCCGATTCTAAAAAATCATTTTTTATTTGCCTATAAAGTTGTTCCCTATTTAAGTTTTTTTTCTTTAAAATGTCTTTTAAATCTTTATCATCTTCTAAAATATCAAGTATTTGCTCTTGCATTTCTTCTAGTGTTCCAGAATCATTGAAAACCCATTCTCCATAGCCAAATTCAAACATAATATTTGCTAATTTTTTAGAATATTTTTCTCCTACAGTTTTTAAAGTAATATAACTTACATCATCTGAAGTTTTTTCTTTATCATAAAATTCAATAATTCTTTCTTTAGCAAATTCAATTCCATCTTTCCATATATCTAAATTCTTACTGAATTTTATTTCTTCTTGCTTTTCACTAGACTTCATCATATTATTTCTTCCACTTCCCCTTCTTCTTCAATTTCATTTACATATCCCATTTCAGGAAAATCCTTTAAAAACCTATCATCTGCCTCATATCTTATAACATTTTCTGGGGTTAGCCATGATTTAGCTTCTTCTATATTGTTTATAAGTTGAGGATATACCCACAAAACTTTTAGTGCTTCATAATCTTCTTCAAATGCTCTAAGATTTGGAATATTAGTTTTAGCTCCATATTTACTTAATTCTGGATGTAAATTAATATCTACTAAATATCCTCCATGCCTTGCTGTAGTTGTGTCGTATATACCTTTAACTTTAGTTTTAAAAACTTTTATCCCACTTCCCCACTTGTTTTCGGTAGCATATTCTAAATCTCGAATTAACATTTCTATTCCTCCCATAAAAATATATTTGTACTAATTTGGATCTAATTCTTCACTAGCTTCATCGAAAATTTCATTTTCTAATTGATTATTTATTTGTTGATTAATATTTTCTTCTAAGCAAGGTTCTAATAAACAT